>JAOUME010000187.1 GCA_029881655.1 Deltaproteobacteria bacterium
CGGTGGTCGCCGTGGGTAATCTGTTATCTTTTCTTTAGATTTATAATCCAAAGCGGCCCGCAGGTCAAGCCATTTGAGGGGAAATTAGCGTGGGGCCGCGGGTAAGTACTCATTTGGTGGGGTATTGATCGAATTTAAACAGAGGTGTGGATAGCGCATGATAATTAGCGCTTTTATGTTCCCCCCCGAATCGGCATTCACGCGCGAGATCCCCGCCTGTTACCCGATGGGTAGAATATCAGATAATGTTACCCGATCGACTTCCCGTTAAGACTGAGGCTTTTTTTTCGCGCGGCAAGAAGGAAAGCCGGTTCATGAAAAATCAGCGTTAGTCATCTTTCTCGATGGGGACTGTTTATGGGCTTTGATTTAATTGAGGGATTATGGGGGAATTTTCTGATAAAATTGAGGATTAGCGATGAAAGACAGAGGTAAATGGCCTTGGGACGCGGGTTCTACAACAGCCTATTTTTCAGTAAGATAGTCTGTTTTAATCTGTTATTATATCATGTTATCAACTTTAATTCCCAGTTGAAATTCTCCCCGCAATATAATTTTAAATACACAAAACTAATTTAAAAATTGGGCCAATTAGGGGGGCAGTTCACCCCCTTTGAAGTTGATCTTGAATGCCTACATCAATTTATGTGGTCAAAATTCTCGGTTCTTCAGGGGTTAGTACTCAAGTATTTAATAATAGCTTCATTTGAATTATTTGATATCTTATTTGCGACTGTCAAAGAACTTGACGATTATTCCTGATTTCATTAAATAAAGACTCCATTTATATTTACCATTTAATCTGAATAACCAATGATACCATTTAATTGAGTTGTTTGCGGATGCCCGGTCGGGTGTCGTATCTTTCCAAAAAGTTTGAGGTTTTTACTTCAACTTCTATGGTTTCATGGACAACCTGTTCCAAAACAGCTTATGTGATCCTTGAATTCTCTTGAAGTTGCGGTTTGATTCCCAGACTGAATGAACCGTTAATAATTAAGAGAATCCCATGAAGAAATTTCTTTTTATTGTCACCATCCTTGTTTTATTTTCATCCCTGTCTGTAGCCCAAACATTAAGATTCACAGCCATTCCTGATGAAGACACCAGCCGTTTGCAAGTCAGGTTCAGCAAGGTCGCTGAGTATCTTTCCAAGCAACTTGCCGTTCCGGTTAAGTATCTCCCTGTAAAATCCTATAATGCTTCGGTGGCGGCCTTTAAATATAATCAGGTACAGTTGGCTTGGTTCGGTGGTCTATCGGGTGTACAAGCAAGAATGGCCGTGAGGGGCTCAAAAGCAATTGCTCAAGGAGAAGAAGACCAACAGTTTGTAACCTATTTCATTGCCAATACATCCTTGGGGCTTAATGAAACAAAAGAATTTCCATCTGAAATCAAAGGTAAAACATTCACCTTTGGCTCCAAAGGCTCGACATCAGGAAGACTGATGCCCGAATTTTACATCAGGCAACAGACTAAAAAGACGCCCCAGGAGTTTTTTAGGAGAGTAGGATTCAGCGGTGATCATTCTAAAACGATTGCTCTGGTTCAGTCAGGATCTTATCAAGTTGGGGCAGTGAATTATAAGGTTTGGGAAAAACAATTAAGCCAAGGTATAATTGATCTCACCCAAGTTCGGGTCATCTGGAAAACGCCAGCTTATGTTGATTACAATTGGACGATCCGTGGGGATGTTGAGTCGGTTTTTGGCAAAGGATTTATCCAAAAGGTTCAAAATGCTCTGCTTGAAATGAAAGATAAAAAACTATTGGAATCCTTTCCACGCACCCGTTTCATCAAAGCAAGTAACGAGTTGTATACCCCTATTCTAAAAACGGGACAATCGATTGGTATTTTGAATAAATAGGAAAGTATTGTGTTTCATTTTAAAAATTTAGATCTCTCTTATCTGGATAAGCCTGTCATTAAAGGGATCAAACTTGATATCTCATCTGGGGAAAAGATTGCTTTAATTGGTCCTAGTGGTGCGGGGAAATCCACGCTTTTAAAGCATCTTCACCAAATCAGCCCGGTTAAGGTTTCCTTTATTCATCAGAATTATTGCCTGACGAACCAATTATCGGTTTTTCATAATGTTTACTCAGGTAGGTTGGATGAAGTTTCTTGGTTTTTGAATTTGAGAAACTTGGTGCGACCCCATCCAGGTAAATTGGAGGAAATCCGGCAGGTACTTCGTCTGTTGGGATTGGAAGAATATTTGCGCACAAAAGCGGGAATGCTGTCAGGGGGACAGCAGCAGCGCACCGCTATTGCCAGAGCACTTTATCGAAGTAGTGACTTGATCTTGGGTGATGAACCCCTTTCTGCATTAGACAGGCTCCTGGCGGATGAAATTGCGCAGCTTCTTTTCAACTCAGCCCAAACAGTAATCCTGGCCATTCATTCAGTCCAATTTGCTCTTAGTCATGCCGAACGAATCATCGCAATCAAAGAAGGCACTGTCTTTTTTGATCAACCTGCTGCTTTGGTAACAGAGGAAAACCTGTCTCGTTTGTACCAGCCATGTTGAAGATCAGTCTAGTCTTCTTTGCTATTGGGTTCACCTGCTTTGTCAGTGCTGATATCGAAGTGATCAACTTGCATCCCTGGGAAGAGTTAAGCCGGATCGGGCTGGGGTTTTTAAAACCGGATGTGATGTTTTTGGGAGATATCTACCAGAGCTTTATCAACACCTTGCTCTTTGCCATCTGTGGCATCACGATAGCCATTACCATCGGTGGTATCTTCAGCCTCTTCTTCGATTGGAGAATTGTGCGTTATGTCTCTTCTTTTATCAGGTCGATCCACGAGATTTTTTGGGCCTTTTTATTGATGCCTCTATTAGGTCTAACCCCTGTTTGCGGGGTTCTTGCGATTGCAATTCCCTATAGCGGTGTTTTTACCAAAGTCATTGCCGAGATCAGACAGGAATCTGACAAGCGTCCCTTAAAGGGGCTGCCTATTGATTCAGGGAGGATTGCTTCTTTTTGTTATGCTTCTCTGCCAGTAATTTATCAGGATCTTAAACAGTACAGTTCTTACCGATTTGAATGCGCTCTGAGATCCAGTGCTGTTTTGGGATTTATCGGGTTGCCTACCTTGGGGTTTCATTTAGAAACCGCCTTTCGGGAGGGGAATTACTCGCAGGCAGCTGCGATTTTGATTGTATTTTATCTCTTGATCGCCTCTCTTCGGTTTTGGCTACATGGAAAAAGTCTTGTGCTATTAATTGTCGCCTCTTTTAGTCTCTTGTCCATTGAATTTCATGGTTCGTTAGTTAATTTTAACAATTTTTTACGTAATGAAATTCTACCTTGGCCGATGCGAAGAGAGGGGTTTTACGATGGGACTGGAGAAATTCAACTCCCGCTTAATGAACTGCTTGAATGGACTTCTGATCTTCTTCAAAATCAAGTCTGGACAGGTCTGATGAATAGCCTTATCTTGACTCAGGTCGTCTTGGTCACAACAGCACTGTTCACGCTTTTGATTTTTCCTCTGATAACCCGCTCCTTATTTAACTCTATTAACAGAGGCTGTGCTTCTGCTGTTATTATTATCTTGAGAACAACGCCTGAATATATTCTGGCTTTTGTGTTGGTTCAGCTTTGGGGTCCATCCATGTTACCTGCAATGGTTGCTCTTACTCTACATAATGGGGCGATCATGTCTCATTTAACGGGGAAAAATGCAGGATTGATTAACCTGAGGCTGGATGGTGCTAAAAAAAGAATCAATTTGTATTTATTTGAAATCCTGCCCAGGGTTTATGGACAATTCCTGGCTTTTCTTTTTTATCGCTGGGAAGTGATCATGCGAGAAACAGCAATCCTCGGAATTCTCGGGATTTATACGCTTGGGTTTTATGTCGACAGTGCTATGTCGGAAAGTAAATTAGATGAAGTTTTGTTTCTAATTTTTATCACGGCCATACTCAATATAGCAATCGACAGCATTTCTCAAATAATTAGAAAAAAGTTTCCAGTTTCAATGAGTCTTGTGACGCAAGATACCTGATTAAAGAGAACTTTTCTCTCTTTTATGGACAGCTTAAATGCAATTTTCGGCCTTCAATTCCTCTGGAGATTTATACCCCAAATTTCAATGTAGCCCTGTTGAATTACAAAATGCTTTATTTACAATGCCTAATAATATGACGGTATTTTTGTCGGTATAAATTATTTGTTAAATTAAACTTGTTATGTAATATCATTTCATTAACCAAGCATTTGATGGTCGCCAACTCCATCACACAAAAAATAAAATTGTAAATTAATTCTATGAATTGTTAATCAAAGTAGATATGGTGCTTACATCTGAATAGTTGGATTTAGAATTATTCAGATTAATTTGATCAGTTTGTAATTGCTCTTTATGAGTGTTTTGATATTCTGGGAGTTTCTTTTCGAGTTTGTTCTTATAAAAAGATTTAACTTTTTGATTATCATCAGCATCTTCAAGGAATAAAAAGTGGTCTTCAGTATGACTATAATCTCTTTTTAAATATCTTAAACCTACAATGAAAGAGTTGTTATGATTTTTAGGAATTGAAATATTTATTTGAATCAATTTCCCATCTTTTTCTCTTTTTTTAATATTGTTATCATTAAGAATATCAAGAATATCAGATGAATAATCACACTGCCTTTTTAAATAGTTTTCAAATATATTTTTTATTTTATCGTATTGATCGTTTCCCATAACGTATTTCTCATTAAAATTAAGTGACCTGTAAGATTGGTTGAATTCAGTTTGTTGTGTTGATTGTATCTCTCTTTAAATAGTATTTCAATTAACCCCCTCCATTCCCTACTCCTATCCCAGCTGCGACCAAT
>JAOUME010000188.1 GCA_029881655.1 Deltaproteobacteria bacterium
GACTTCCAGCGGTTCCTCCTCGTCCTCAAAATGTACTTCTTCCTCTAAAGCGTCAATCGCATCTTCATTCAGTTCAGAGTTGAAATCATCGTCCACTTGAGGTTCGTGAATGACTTCAACTTCGGCTGTTGGCTGTTCATCTTCTATCGGAATCTCAGTTTCAAGGGCTTCGATCGACTCGTCCTCAAGTTCCAAGACTTCATCTTCTTCTGGAATATTGAATTGAGCCTTGCTTGCCTGTCTAAGATTGATCATCTGTTGGATGTTGGGCGATATGTCCGTCGCTTTTTTCTCAAGCTCTAATTCATCAGGGTCCTGGGTTTCCTCAAAAAAAAAGTCTGTATTTTCCCCATTAATATCTTCTTCCATCAAGTCATCTGAAGAATCGTTCACTTCTTCTGACAACTCATCCGGAGAATCAAAGGTGATTTCAAGATTGACATCCTCTTCGGTTTCGATAAAGACCGATTCATCATTCATTTCAACTTCTTCAAGCTGTACTTCCTGCTCGATTTCCTTTGGCAAATTCTCGGCGCTGACTTCATCAAGCTCAATATGGGTTTGGCTCTCTACCTCGAAAACCTTGCTTTCGAAATTGGTTTTATTGCTAAATTCGCCAGAGGATGTCTCTTGTGTTTCTGCCGCGATCTCTCCGTTACTTTCTAATAGTTGGTCGGCTGTTTCAGGCAGTTGTTCATCCGGCAATGTGCCCATCTCAACTTCGTCCTGCTCGAAAAAGTCATCCTGCGTTTCCTCGGCCGACTCCATGGGCTGTTCCTCATGGAACTCCTCAAAGGAAATTTCCTGAAGTTCCTCCTCATCATCTTCATATTCGAATTCAGCGACTTCTTCCTCTAAATCTGTTGGGGCGATATGGATGTGTTCGTCCTGCTGGTCTTGATCCTCAAAGTCATATTCTGATTCTCCCGCTTTCTCACGTTTGCCAGGGTATTCCACCTCCAGTTCCATAAAACCGAGGTCTTCTCCAGGTTCCAGCTCATTTATAAGAGGATTGGGGGAGGGGGTTCCAGAATCAACGACCAAATCAAGTTCAAAAACCTGACCGGCCGAGCGCATTTCTTCAGAGTGAGACAGGGCCATATCAAAGGTGGTATCATCCGAAACGGGATGATCGGCCGCCTCTCTTTCAAAATCATCGATCTCGTCTTCATCGTCATAAGTCGAATAGGCTTCCTCATCATCCCTTTGGATCGGCTCAAAATGCCGTGCGGGATCCAGTTCGTCTTCCAAGTCTTCCCGGGTAACCCTGGATTGATTTTTGTCTGGCATCAATTCCGATAAATCCTCATCGACGATGTTGAGTTCATTTAGTTCTTTTTGATAGGCCTTGGGTGTTTTATCATCATTTTCTTCGATCGCTCTGAGAAGTTGGTCTTGCAACGCCGCGGATTCAAATGGCTTGCGCACATAACCGCTAACACCCAGCTTCAGTATGGACTTTTCGTCGAATTTGTCTCGGGCTGAAGTTAAAAGGATAATAGGGATAGTATTGATGATATGGTCTTTTTGGATCGACTTTAAGGTCTGGTAATTCTTTTTTTGATCCTGGTTGCTCAGAAAAAGAACATCAGGTTGAATTTTTCTGATTTGGGTCAAATATTTATCTGGTTTGGTCTCGTGATTGACTTCCCATTGCCAATCGGCACTTGGTAGCGCGGCCTCAAATAAATCATGGACCATTTTACTTTCTTCCAAAACCAGGATCGTTTTTTTCATAGGGTCCTTTGGTGTCTTTTTGCGCATTGATATAATAATAATGCAATTATAGTTTATCTTGACAAAAAATCAACTGACATTCTTGATTAATTACCACAAAAAGATATTTTGTTTTTAAGACATGCGGAATTGTTTTACATCCAGAGGATGACTTAATCTTCAATCGGTTATCGGACAGGCCTTTTGGTTGAATTGATATGGGCTGATCATCGATCGTCATTAAAAAATCCGATGGTTTACAATTGACATCCAAGCCAAATATAGTCATTCGAAACCGTTTTTCGGAAAGGATGAAACCATATTTGCCTACCCGAACGGGCACGGAATGTTTGTGATGACTTCAAGATGCTTTGGGTTGTCGATCATCTCAAATCTGATCAAATAAAGGCTACCAAATTCACTCGGCATATTCGCGAGTATGGTCTTTAGGGGTTGCTTAGCTTTATGACAAATTGTATTATGAAGATAACGCTTTACTTGGGAGATTTAAAAGGTTGAAATGCCAGAATATTTATTGTTTGAGCATGGCACGACAATTGAATTTTGTTTATTTGAGAAAATAGGTGTTTATAGAGCCTGGGTTCAGTCCGAAACACCTGAGCCGATAGTGTTCGCGATCCGAAAAATTAAGCAAAATGTTTTAATAATAATCAATCAGCGGTAATCAATGTTAGAGTCCTTGATCAAATCCAGAGATCAGAAAAATCAGGAAAAAGTTGATGATGTCTTGAAAAAAGGCTTGGGTCTGATTAAAAAGAGTCTCTATAAACAGGGGATGATGGAGCTACAAAACGCTCTGCATATGGACCCAATGTTTACGGCCGAGAGATTGGAAAAGGAGTTGAAGCGCTATCGTCTGACGACCGATTATGAGGCGACACTTTCAGTTGGTCTGATTTTACTCAAGGTTAAAAAGGATGATTATAAGCTCGCCAATCTTTTAGGCAACTGCGCCAGGAGACAGGAGAGCTATAAACAGGCCAATAACCTTTACCGGTATGCTCTAAAGGTCAACCGTGAATATCAGATGGCTTTTTTTAATCTGGCCGCCAGTATGGGGAAAGTGGAGAAGTACGACACTCAGGTCAGAGACGTCATCATGAAGTACGTTACCACCCGAGAATATATTCTTCCCGATCGTATGCTGGATGAGGATGTCGCCAAGGAAATCGAAAACGACTTGAGGGATCAGAAAAAAGAGGAAAAAGAGGAGAAAATCCAGCAGATCGAACATGAGCGGGAAGAAAAAGAAGCCAGCGGAGAGGTTTTGGAGGTGCATCGGTTGACCAGCGACCTACTGGAAGCCAAGGCAATTAAAGTAGATCCCGTTTATGAAGAAATCAGCTATACTTTCAAGGAAGTTATTAGCGAGATTAAAGCCAATTCGTCTGAGCCAAATTCATTGCCGGAACAAGAGCATCTTTTTGACCTGGGATTGTACGCCTATCGAAGCGGGGACTATCAGCAGGCGAAGGAATGCTTCGAGCATCTAATCGAAATCGGAAGCAAGATCGAGTACCTGGAAATGATGATTGCCATCATCAACGATATGACAGGGGAAACTGATGATGCGGCTAATGTTTTCGTCAACCTGTTGGGTAAAGACCGCTATAACAGATATTATAACGTCAACCTGGGCCTTTTGTACCGTAAGGCCGACAATCGCTTGTTATCGATCAAATACCTTGTGATCGGGGCGGTGCTTCTTGAGAAATCAGATGGTCTTTTTAGCCTGAAAGACCTGATCGCTCTGGCTGACGACAATGTCGATAACGGCAAGATACAAAACGCGCTAAAACTTTACGCGGTCGTGGTCGGGGAAAGAGACGATATCGAGACCTGGTGGAAAATAGGCAAGATCCATCTAGAGGCGCAGCGCTATATTGACGCGACCGATGCCTTTAAGCAGATTCTAAGGATCGAGCCTGAATCCACGATCGCGAATGATCAACTTCAGGAAATCCACGATTATTATTTTGAGAGAGGAGAGGATTATTTTAAGGAATCGAAATTCAAAACCGCGGTGGATATGTACGAAAAAGCGATGGATATTATGAAAGTCCCCGAGACCGTCAAACACGCGGCATCCGTCTATAAGGTCTTGGGCAATAAGAAAAAAGGCGCCGAGCTGATGAGCGAGTATTTCGAACTTCAGCAGCAGCAAAAAGTCGAAGAACAGGAAGCCGAGAGAGTCGCCTTGATCAAAAAAGGGATCTATTTTATGAAAAGACAAGAACTCTACAAAGCCATTCAGCTTTTTGACACCGCTTTCAGAATGAAAATGGACAAGGACGTTTTTATGCTTTTGGCCAATATCTACAAGAAAATGAAAAAAACGACCGCGCTGCAGGAACTCCTGATGAGGTGGAATAAAATGGTCGAGCATGAGGAAAAGATGAAGAAATTCGACAACAACCAAAGAGGCACCAACGGTTAATAGCGGTCTATGACGCAACTGATCTCATTTGTTGGTCGGTCCAACTCGGGGAAAACAACCCTTCTCATCAAGCTTCTCCCGCTTTTCGTCGCTCGCGGCACCAAGGTCGCGACCATTAAAAACACCCATCATCAAGTCGAATTCGATCAACCGGGAAAGGATTCCTATCGCCATCGACAAGCAGGAGCAGAACAGGTGCTTTTAGTTTCGGAAGAGGATTTTTGTCTGATTGGCAAAAGGGAAAATAAATTAAACTTGGATCAACTGGTCGAGCGCTATTTTATTGATTTTGATCTGGTGATATCCGAAGGTTTTAAAAACGAAAAAAGCCTTAAAGTCGAGGTATACCGGAGCGAAACGGGGAAAACGCCTTTGTATCGATCCCAAGATTACCAAATTGACGCGCTCATCAGCAATGAAAATCCGGCCTTGGAAATTCCCATATTCGATCTAAATGACGTGGAAGGGATTTACGACTGGATTTGTGAAAAACTGGCGCTTTGAAACATCTATCATGCTAAAATGGTCTGTCCTTTAGGATTGTTTCTCCTCCGTCTCAAGGTTTAGAAAATCGGTGAACTTGATGTCGCTGTTTAGAATATGGGTAAAGAGCCATTTCTTTAGAACCTCGATCAGATGT
>JAOUME010000039.1 GCA_029881655.1 Deltaproteobacteria bacterium
ACTACCGCTCCATCTTAATCAACTACAATCCCGAGACCGTCTCAACCGACTACGACGAGGTTGACCGCCTTTATTTCGATGAAATCCGACTTGAAACCGTTATGGATATCTATGAATACGAAAATCCAGAAGGCATCATCATCTCTATGGGCGGTCAGGTGGCCAATAACCTGGCGATACCCTTAAAGAGTTACGGCGCGAAAATCCTTGGAACCACCCCGGAAAAAATCGATCAGGCCGAAGACCGCCACAAATTTTCCAGCATGCTTGACACCTTGGGAATTGACCAGCCCGAATGGCGGGAACTTACGACCCTGGAGGACGCTTTTAGCTTCGCCAACAAGGTTAACTACCCCGTGTTGGTCAGGCCATCCTATGTTTTGAGCGGGGCGGCCATGGGCGTCGCAACCAACGACCAGCAAATCGAGAGATTTTTGAAAATCGCAACTCAGCTATCCGTCGATCACCCGGTTGTCATCTCGAAATTCCTGACGAATTCCAAGGAAATCGAATTTGACGGTGTCGCTCAAAATGGCAATATCGTCCGTTTCGCCATCTCCGAGCATGTCGAAAACGCTGGAGTCCACTCGGGAGACGCAACCCTGGTTCTGCCTCCCCAGAGAACCTATCTGGAGACAACCCGAAGAATCAAGCTCATTGCGAAAAAGATCGCCCTTGCCCTAGAAATAACCGGCCCCTTTAACATCCAGTTTATAGCTAAAGACAACAGCGTCAAGGTCATCGAATGTAACCTGAGGGCCAGCCGAAGCTTCCCGTTTGTCTCAAAGGTGGTCAAAGACAATTTCATCAAGATCGCCACCCAGGCCATCCTTGGGAAAAAGATACCGCCCAGTAACAGGTCTTTTATGGAGCTGGATTATGTGGGTGTCAAAGCGCCGCATTTTTCATTTACCCGGCTTTTAGGAGCAGACCCGACTTTGGGTGTCGAAATGGCATCGACAGGCGAGGTCGGTTGTTTGGGTGACGACTTTCATGAGGCCATGCTTAAGGCTATGATCTCGGTAGGCTTTACCATACCGATAAAAACCGTTCTTTTGTCCACCGGCCCCATGGAAAATAAGGTCGATTTTATCAGCACCGCCAATATGCTGAAGAAAATGGGCGTGATCATTTACGCTACGACTGGGACCCATAAATTTCTGACCGATCATGAAATCCACTGCGAACTGGCTCCCTGGCCCGATGATCACAGCAAGACGACGGTGCATAAAATTCTCGGTAGCTATCAGTTCGACCTCGTCATCAACATTCCCAAGAGCATGCAGATCGAAGAACTCACCAATGGTTACCGCATCAGGAGAAAAGCGGTTGATCTCGCCATTCCCCTGATCACGAACCTGCAACTGGCGAAACGTTTCATTGAGTCGGTCTATTATAATATTGATCATGATATAAAAATCAAAGCCTGGAATAAGTATTGACCTAAAGATTTTATAAATTACAAAAGCATTTGCTTGTTTACCTATGATTTTGCTAATATTATATTAAAAAAATCATAAACATTACTCGTCTAAAATCGTCTTTAAATAAACTTTCATGCTCATCAAATCCATTTTTGACCCCATTGACCGGCTGATTCTTCAGGCTAAAGGCTACATTCAGGAACAGGATGTCAGAAAAAAATATATCCGTCAGATTGAAGACAAGATCAAGGATATTCAGCCCGAGCTGGAAAAAAGAAAAGAAGAACTGATCGGGTTGATCGAAAAAATCGATCCTGAAGACAATCTCAAGGCCGAACTTGAGCTCAATTTAAACAAGCTTCTAAACTACCTGGAGCATATCGAACTGATCGCGGAGAAGGAATTGGCCTTGAGTTTAATGCCTCAGGAAAACCAGGAGAGCGTCCTGGCCAGAGAAAAGATGCGGGAGAACTACGTCAACCATCAACTCGCACGCTTGCACGAGCAACTAAAGGTTACCGGGAGTTTTTTCGAGGTCGCCGATTTCGCGAATGAAATCTGGGCCGATTACGATCTTTTCGAGGAGTTCAACAAGGAAGATATGGTGGTGCAACTCCTGGTAGACCGCATGAACGAAACCAACACGAAAAATACCGAGACCCGGATCGGTAAGGATTTGAAAAAAACCCTAGAGCATATCCGGCTCAATCTGGTTAAATCAACTTCCTGGTCTGATCAGGAAATCGATTCCTATCAAAAGGAAAGAAATCTAAAGATCAACCAGCTTAAGACCATCAACATCCCCAATGACCGTCACTTCCATATCCTGATGTTTGGCGGAGTGCCGGAAATCATCGAGGAACTTAGTCGGTATTTTATTATCCCAAGCCAGTTAAAAATCGAATGGATCGATGTCGAAAGTGGAGAAAACCTGGAACCCTTGATCAAAAACGGGAAAAACGACATGGCGATTTTCTTCTCCATGTTTCCCAATCATAAAAAATTCATTGAGATCAAAGATAAACTGACCCAGGAATCGATCCCCTACTTCAACGTCATTTCCTTCAGCACCCAAAAACTGGTCCAATCTATTGAAGAGGAACTCCTGAAAATCAGTTTCCAGGAACATTTCGCCTATAAATAACCACTTTCGCTCAGAGGCGGCATTTCAAATCAATTAAGAATTTCACCTTTGAGGAAACCATTTCCGACTTCAAGAACGCGCACCGGCAGAATCTGGTTTTGAAGTGACTGAGCGCTATTTACCTCGACTTTTATATAATTTTCGCTGTAACCGTGCCAGCTTTGGTCATCCTTGGTTGATTCAAAAAGTACCTTGAGCGTACGATTTAGAAAGCCCTTTATAAAAACCTGTTTTTTCTTGTCGCTTAAAAGCCTTAATAACTCCACCCGCTCCGAGATGATCCTCTTGTCGATTTTCCCGTTTAATCTTTCACTGACGGTTCCTTTTCTTTCGGCGTAGGGGAAAACATGAAAATAATGGAGTGGTGTCTCCGACAGGCGCTTTAAAACCGACTCGAACTCCTCTTGTCCCTCTCCCGGAAAACCGGTCAACACGTCCGATCCAATCCCGATTCCAGGCACCTCATCCAATGCTTTTTCGATATACTCCAAAAATTCGGCGTAACAATATTTCCTTTTCATCCTTTCCAAAATCCCGTCATGAGGTGTCTGTAACGGTATATGGAGATAAGGCAGCAGTTTGTGGGATGTGTCTTTCATTAACGCGAAAATTTCGCTTCCGACCGTGGTTGGCTCGATGGAACTGATCCTGACTCTTTTTATCCCTTCGACCGATTGTAAAAGATCCAGAATATAATAAAAATCCTTTTCTTGATGGGTGTATGTTCCAATATTAACCCCTGTCAGAACGACCTCTTTGATCCCCTTCTCGGCTAAAAAAAGCACTTCCCGGCGGATATTTTCAGGGTCCCTTGAGCGTGACCTGCCTCTGGCGAAAGGGATGACGCAAAAAGAGCAAAGAAAGTCGCAGCCGTCCTGGACCTTTAGATTGGCTCTCGTCGTCAGAAGGGATTGTCCGATGGTTTCGATACTGAACGGGTCTTTGCTCAGTGGCTCCATCACCACTAAGGGTTCTTCCGATGCTTCGGCCTGGTCCAGATACCGGTGCAGATTCAGTTTTTCCTGGTTGCCGATAATCAGTTTCACACCCCCGATATTTATGATATCGTCTTTGGCCATCTGAGAAAAACAGCCAACAACCGCAAAGAGCGCCTGGGGATTCTTCTTCTGCAGTGAACGGATGACTTGTCTGCACTTCTGGTCACTCTGATTGGTCACCGTGCAGGTATTGATCACGCAGAGGTCCACGCCCGTGTTCTTCTGGGTTAACCGGTAGCCTCTCGATTCCAGAGCTCTGGCCATAATCGCGGTTTCAGACTGGTTGAGTCTACATCCCAGTGTATAAAATAACGCTTTTCTCATGATTTTCAACTATAAATTAAACCGAACTGCCTTGAGTGGGCTTATTCCCAGTAGGCGTAGTGGCGGGCTTTGTCCATGATTTTCCGAGCATAGTCGCCGGGTGATTGTCGATACAGGGAGCTTTTGATCTGGGGGAAAACTCTGACTTCCTGGCTGTTTGTCATGATTTGACGGTAAAGTTTTGAGGCCATCAGCTGCTGAAACCGATTGGCTTCCACCAGTTTTTTTATTAAAAAACCGGGTGGCGGCGATTTCCTGAACCGTTTTTTGTTCATTTCGATGAAACGATAAAGAGTCTTTTGTGTCTCGGATTGTCTCAAGGGGTCTCTTTTGGTAGAATAGGCTTTATAATAGATCAAATCCCCATCTAGCACAAGTGAACTATTCATTTTTAGGTTCAGCTGGTTCTGCAAAGCCGCTCGAAAGGTCGAAAATTCACCCGCCAGATTCTCGGACGCGAAATAATGAAGATCCTTATCCGAGCCTAAAAGATGGTTTTCATATCGAGGTTCGATCAATGTCCTGATCACCAACTCCAGGGTCTGCTGTCTATCCAAAACCGAATCGGCATTGCCGCTTAGCGAGGATATCAATTCCTTTCTCCTTACCTTCCACTTCCCGTTTTGTCTGTGATACAGTTTAGGAAAAAGCCTTCTGATCGGTTCGCCCTCTTGCATTTTCTCGATCAGATGGTTGACATTGACCTGAAAAAGGCCAAACGTTTGCGGCTCATAAGCAAGCTGCTCCATCTTCGATTCAAAATCGAAGGCCCACTGACCCAACTTGGTTAAATTACTGTACTCACTGGTGATTTCTTTTAAGAATTTGTAAGCCTTTTGGCACCACAGGTAAAAATCATATTCGGTCGCGCCATATTTTTTTGAATCGATCAGTTGCCTCAACCCCCCCATGAGTTCTTCGCTTCCCCGCGAAAGTTTTTTCGGGAAAAACCAGCTGGAAATAGTACCCGTCAGCCCTTCGTTGACACTAACGACCAGGGGATAATACTCGTCCCTGATTAGTTTCTTTTTGGTTTCGGTTAACCAGGGGTCCCACCGAAGGCTTGATTCTTGTTCGCTTAAAGCGAAAATAACCCTCAATCCCTCTGGCGAGGGGAAAAACTCCGTTTCAATCAACGCATTATAAAAATCAAGCGCGAGATCAAGCGGGACAACCGGATTCAGCAAAGCGTCCCGATAGAGTGCTTTCAGCTCGGGAAAGGTATACTCGCGACTTAATAGCGGATCAGAAGGATAGCTTAGCTCAAACCCGAAGCCCGAGCAGATTTCCTGGAATTCCTCTGTCGGTTCAGGCTCATTGATCACTCCACGAAAAGCCAGTTGAACAGTGATATCGGGGATGGATTTTTGATGCCGGTTGTAAAAGGGAGGGGCATTGGCGCTAAAAATCTCTGACAAAGACCCCCTTTCCTGGGATAAGGCCAGGAATTGGTATGCTGGCGTTTGATATCCGGCCAACAATTTCGGATACCAATCAGGATGATTACGGTTGAAATAGACCTTGCAATGCCTCCACATCGAAGCCATGGGTTTGGTGATCAACTGCCCATCCACAAAAACCAGTTTCGATACATCAGGGATATCTCCTCCGATAAACTTATAGGGCAGGTCATAATAAACCTTGATCCGATCGGCGTGTAACTTAAAAAACCGCAGCCATCTTTTTGCCGCCTGAACCTCATTTTCCTGATATCTTTTTTCTTTTGCATCTCGGGAGACGAAAAGCTCCAATTCTTCCCACGAAAGATTAGCACCGGATTTCATCAAGATCGCTTCAAAAAATTCCCGGCTCAAACGATAATCCGACTCCAGTTGTTTTTTTTCCTTCGCGTACGGATCAAATTGCGTGTCTTTTAAGGCAGGCTTAACCAATCGAGGCGGCTCTTCCTTCTTGAAAATCAAAGAACACCCGGAAAAAAACAAACCAAGAGCAATGATGATAACCCAGGCTTTAATAACGCTTTGATTGGAAAATCGCTTCATCTTCGGTTGGAGTCTATAACTGGTTGCTTTCCTTCATATTAAACGATACTCCATTTGCTCGCCGAATAAAAGATAAAAAGCCTTGAGCCGAACCCAATAAGCTTAGGGTATTTTCCTAAAAAGAGTTTGGGACAAACCTGTTTCGATCAATAAAAGCGCCAGTGCCATCACAATCCAAATTTGGTACTGTTCCTTATAGGTCGTGAAGCGTTCCTCGAAATCGCTTTTTTCCAGCTTGTCGATTTCCTGGTATATCTCGATGAGTTTTTCTCCCGATGTCGCCTTCGCGAAATAACCCTGCGTGATTTTAGCTGCTTCCTCGATCAACCTCGTATCGATCGGTCTTCGGTTCATAGAAAAAAACTGCCCCAAAAGCGTCTGGTTTTTAACATACGCGTCTTCACTCACCATAGCGATGATGTAGAGTTTAATATGGTTCTCCTTAGCGAAACGGGCGGCTTCGATCGGATCCATGCCACCCTGGGTCTGCTGGCCGTCTGTCAGAAGTATGATGACTTTGGATTTGATTTGGTAGCGGTCTTCCTGTTTTCCGGCGCGTTTGAGCAAGTCATCCACACTGATGAGTTTTAAGGTGGCATAGTAAATCGCGTCGCCAATCATGGTTCCATCCTCGATTTTCGTCGCCGGGGTAATGGTTTTGGCGAAATTAACCAGACTTTGGTGATCCAGGGTTAGGGGGGCATTTTCCTCCATGAACCCGGCGAAGCTGATCAGACCGATCATATCATTGATCCGGCCTTTGAGTTCCTCCCCATTACCAAGGACGAACTCCTCGAACACCCTTTTGACGACTCCCAAACGATCAAGGTCATCTCCCTTGTAGGACAAAGGTTCCGTCATGCTTGAGGAGCGGTCCAAAACCATCTGGATCGCGATTCCTTTACGCGATGTCTTGATCACCTCCAGGCCTTTTTTGGGTCTGGCAAAAGCGATCAAAAGCAAAACCACCGCCAAGACTCTGATTAAGATCAACACCCAACGGAGACGGACCCTAAAGGATGACCCCGCGCTTGTAAGCTGCGAAAGATTCGGAAAATAAATGGCGCTGGTAAGATTCTTCGAGCGATATCTCAAATAAAGCAGTCCCAAATAAATCAGCAGGAATACCCCTGAAATCAATGAAGACAACTTATCAAATTCCATAATCCCCACCAATTGATTCGACAAAACCTTTCACTGCCGCCATCGCCTCCCAGCTGGCCTCGTCCCCTGGATCATAGGTTGCAAACTTAACCAAATCCGCAAGGCTAAGAAATTGTTTTAAAAACATTTTCTGTTCAGATCCAAAAAAATCCGAACTGGCCAAACCAGCCGTAAATTCCTCGGTGGTCTGTTCCTGGGCTTTGATATGCAGTCGATTCTCAATAAATGACCTCAAGATATCAGAAAGTTCCGTATAAAGCCGTTCGAACTCTCCCGCCTCAAGCAAGCCCAGAGCCTTTAGCTCTTCCAGCTTCTTCATCGCCAATAGATAGTGATCGATCTTTGCGATAGGGGCGGTTTCGCTATCACCCGCCGATCTTATAGACCTCATGAAAAAATAAGCCAAGATAAAAATAAGGGCGACCCCCACCAGTGATAAACCAAGGTAGCCCCACTTAAAGGCTGGCAGAATAAACCCCTTGAGTCCCCGGATATCCCCGCCCAAATCCTTGGACGGGTTCACTTTAAAAATAAGGGGCTTGGTCTCGATCTGGTAGACCGGCTGATCTTCTCCTGGTTTTGGCCGTTCGTTTTTAAGGCGAAAATAAACCTTAAATGGTCGGATCTGAAACTCGCCTGATTGATAGGCCTCCATTACATACGAAATAATTAACTGCTGAAGGCTGGCTTTGATCAGCCAGGTCTCCCTTTCCCTTGGTCTTTCTACTAGCGTCAAAGGCGAAATCACCTCCTCGGACAAATAAAAGGGAACCAGTTCCACTTCCTCTGAATACTGAATTTCGATTTCCATTTTTTGGTAATCGATCAGCTCAATCTCATCTGATTGAAGCCGGACCTTGACCCATACCGGCGCGCCACCCAGCCTGAAAGTTTCCTCTACGGATTGCTTTTTCGGCGCTTGATCTTTTTCCACTCCATCACACGCACTTAGGATCGACAAAAAGATAAAAATCCAGAATATCAGAGGTGCCCTTATCATTTTCTTTTAAGATTTCTGGAATGAAAAAATAAGGAAAGTTCGTGCTCAAAGGAACGGTCACTCCTTAACCTGAGGTGGTCGACCTTATACTTTCTAAAATACCTTCTCTTTTCCTCATCGAAAAATTGCCGCAGCTTCTCATAGTCCGACCTCCACCCCTTACTGGACGTATCGATCATCTGGCGTTCTCCCGTTTCCAAATCTTCCACCTCGATCAACCCGAGAGAACTCATTTCGGACTCCGCTTTGTCGTAAACCTCGACCGCCACCACGTCGTGACGCTTATTGGCCAGACTCAAGCTCTGGAAATAATTTTCATCCAAAAAATCCGAAACCAAAAAAACAACCGACTTTTTCCGGATGATGTTGGTGATAAAATTCAACCCGACCTTAAGAGATGTTTTTTTATGCCGCGGCGAAAAGAGAAGAAGCTCACGAATGACTCTCAGGGTATGATTGCGGCCTTTTTTGGGGGGTACGTAAAGCTCGATTTTATCGGAAAATAATACCAATCCCACCCGGTCATTCTTTTTCATGGCGTTGAGAGATAAAACCGCGCAAAGCTCGGCAATAACTTCCTTTTTCTGCCTCAACCGCGTCCCGAACTGGCCTGAGGCCGAAATATCCACCAAAAAAATCACGGTGAGTTCCCTCTCCTCGATGAAACTTTTTACAAAAGGGTGTCCCATCCTCGCGGTGACATTCCAATCGATCTGACGGGGATCATCGCCATCGGCAAACTCGCGCACCGTATCGAACTCCATTCCCCTTCCCTTAAAAGCGCTCTGGTACTCGCCCGCCATGACGTCATTAACCATACGCCGGGATTGGATATGAATCTTGCGTACCTTCTTCAAGATATCAAGATCCAGCTTTTTGTCCTGGGGTTGTTTGTCCTCTTTACGAAACCACATCGTTATTTTAATCCATTGAATTCATCGGTTGACCTGCTAAAAAACTCAAGGGACGGGGATTTCGGATAAAAGGGTATCGATTAGATCATCAGCCGTTTTTTCCTCGGCCTCGGCTTCATATGAAATGAGGATTCGGTGTCTTAACACATCGTGAGCCACCATTTTGATATGTTGGGGAGAGACAAACCCCTTTCCTTGTACAAACGCATAGGCTTTCGAGGCAATCGCCAAGGTCAGCGTCGCACGCGGAGAAGCGCCGACCTCAATTAAAGGTCTTAATGATTCCAAATGATAATCCTGGGGATTTCTGGTCGCGTCCACCAGATTCACGATATAATCTTTTATCTTTTCATCCAGATAAACATCCTTGATCAACTGACCGAAAGACAGAATCTCCTTGACGCTTAAAACCGCTTTTAAATCAATCATTGTATCAAAAGCCGTCACCCGGTTAATGATCTCCCTTTCCTCTTCTTTGGAAGGATAAGAAATCTTCAACTTCATCATGAATCGATCGACCTGGGCTTCTGGAAGCGGGTAGGTTCCCTCCTGCTCGATTGGGTTTTGTGTCGCAAGAACCAAAAAAGGCGGCTCTAAAGTGAAGGACTCCCCGGCCAGCGTAACCTGCTTTTCTTGCATAACCTCCAAAAGGGCGCTCTGAACCTTAGCCGGAGCGCGGTTGATTTCATCCGCCAGGATGATATTTGAAAAAACGGGACCTTTTCTTGGCGTAAAAGTACCATCCTTTGGATTAAAGACATTGGTCCCGATCAAATCCGCTGGAAGCATGTCGGGGGTAAACTGGATTCTCTTAAATTCGGCGCTGACGGCTTTGGCCAAAGAATTGACCGTCAAGGTTTTGGCAAGTCCTGGCAGTCCTTCGATTAATATATGACCCCCGGTCAAAAGACCGATGATCAGCCTCTCGACCATATACTCCTGCCCAACGACGGCCTTTGATATCTCCTTTTTTAGCAGGTTAATCTTCTCACTCTCGTTTTGAATCCTGCTTTCCAATTCCTTTATGTGCTCGTACATATTTCCCGTTTCCTTTTAAATATCTGATAATAAGGTTCGTTGATATTCCAAATATTATCAATCGTTTCATTATTTTTCAAGCCCCCAGCATAATCATCGAACAAAAAAAAAGCGGCTTCCAAAGCCGCCTTTATCGTATAATACAATTAACCTATTTTAGAAATTCGATCTTTTTAATAAAAGCCCTGGAACCTCCGCTGACATCTCTCGTATCGATTTCAAAAGTGACCGCCGATATATCGGGCATAGCCTTTTTAAACTGCTCCTTGAATGTACTGTCGAATTCAAACTCGCTGATCACCATTTCACCAGCCTTTCCACCGCAAATCAAACAGAAATACCTTCCACCCTCCCTAAAGTATTTACCAAGATACACTTTATCCTTGATCTCCTTTTCACCGATAAACAACCCAATGAAATAGGGGACATTCGGAATAAATGAACTGCCGCTGCTGATTTTTTCCTTTCCAAATGAAACCACAATCGTAAGAGCTTCCCTTAAAACACCTTTTGTCCAGTCAGCTCCAATGGGATAGCGGTCAACGCCCCATTCCACCCTTATCCTGGTCGCACCTTTGATTTCCATTTGTTTTGAAAAAAGTCCCAATATATCATCTTCGGTTTCAAGAACCAGCTTCCCGTTTTCAAAAACTGCCTTTATTTCATCGGCATCTCTCTCCAATTCAAAGTGGTTTATTTTAAACCAGTTCTGAGCATTACCATCGGCTTCATTTGAAAAATCGATGGTATAAACAACCTGTGACATAGCGACTGGAACTGTCAAAAAGAAGAACAAAGCAAAAACAAGAATTCTTCTTGTCTGTTTTCTAAGCATTATATTTCCTTATTCGGGTTCTTGGGGATTCGATCGTCTTTATTTGATCAAATTATATTCTAATAGCCGGTTTTTTCGCAAGCAAATCCTTAAAACAAGTAATTGTAAATCCTGGTTTTTCTAATAAAATGATCCCATCTCCATGAATGAAGACTTTTTATTGATCTGGCTGGCGCATTGATCTCGTTTTTGCTTGAGTCGAAGGCAAAACCTCTTTAACCTTAAATGAACATTTTAAAAAATCAATTCTAAATTAACAATATTCCAAATGATCATTAGAAAAACCTTTAAGGCGGAAGCCGCGCACCGTATCTTACATGCCTACTCCGAAAAATGCCGAGGACTGCACGGCCATTCTTATGTCTTTGAAATACTGATAAAAGGCGAAACCCAGGATCAGGCGCAAATGTTGATGGATTTTTCTTTGATCTCAAATAAGATGAAGGACTTCCTCAACGCCTTTGATCACAGCCTTTTGATTTGGGAGGAAGACCGTGAACTGGTCGAGATCGCGCGCATTTTAAATCCCAGGTTCATGATTTTGCCTTATAACGTTACAGCCGAACAGATTTCCCGCCATATTTATTATCAAGGGAAAAAAATCGGTTTGCCGATACACAAAGTCATCGTTCATGAAACCTTAACCGGTTACGCTGAATTTTCAGGCGACGACCAGATCCAGATCCAGTTGGACAAGGTGATCGTCAGCCCCGCGATCCTTGATGATATCAATGAAAATTAGCGGTTTTTTTTATTCTATTCAAGGCGAAGGCAGTTTTACAGGCCAACCGGCCATCTTTATCCGGTTTTACGACTGTAATCTTAGTTGCGATTTCTGTGACGAAAAAGCTCACCATGAAGATTTTAGCAACTATACTACCTTAGAGATCCTACAGGAAATCTGCCATTATCCCGCCAAATTCATCGTTCTGACCGGCGGGGAACCTTCTCTTTACAATTTAATTCCCTTAATTACGACCCTAAAGGAACAGTCATATTACGTCTGCGTGGAAACCAACGGCTATCGGCCTGAAAATATCGCGCCGGCAGACTGGATAACCTATAGCCCCAAAGACCTCGACCGGTTCGATGAGAGTTTCACAGTCAATGAAGTCAAACTCGTCGTCAATCAAAACACCGATATCGACAGGATATTGAAGCTTGCTCAAGACAAGTCCATACCGTTTTTGATACAGCCGGAAGCCTTCAAAGAGAAACTCAATTGGGATAATATCCGATTTTGCGTCTCGCTGGTGAAAAAGCATCCTCACTTACGGTTGAGCCTACAAACACACAAGCTCATCAAAATCGAATAGGGATAGTCGCGATCCGGCCTTCGTGGTTCTTTTCGGTTATTTGGTTAATCTCCCTGTTGGTAGGGATTCTCGATTTTAGGGATGGAACCTATCAGGTCTACTTTCAGGTATCGGATCATCTGGGTTTCAGAGGTGAAACCCTGCTTGGAAAATTCCATCAAAAGGCTGATCGCCGCAAAGATAAACGATAATAAAATAAAAAGATAGAGGTCCCATATGCCTATAAAATCAGCCGTAAAAAGTCTTTTGGATTCGACTTCCACGGGGATGACCTGAGTTGAAGAAGAGATCCGTTTGTTAACCGAGTCCTGGTTTTTTAATCGGTGCAGCTTGACCTGAGACTCCTCTTTTCTTTGCTCGTAAAAGCGCTTCCGATTTTGGCTCAACTCGGGAATAGCCAGGTTTTTGTCCTGTCTGTTCAGACTCAGCTCAAGTCCAGAAATCTTGTTTTCAAGCAAGAAAGAGGATTGAACCGCTTTAAGTTTAATGTAATTGGCCAGTTCACTGGTGAAAAAAACCACCAAATCCCTCCCCAGTTTCTCATCTTGCCCCCGGTAGATAATCATCGGCTCAAATGGGATTTGCATCTGAAGGACTATCGCATTGCTTACCAAAGAATTGGCATCGTACCGCCCTCCCCTTCTGGCGATTGGTTTTCGATCCTGCTCGGTACGCTGCTGAGTTAAAAACCGATCGAGCAAGTTCTGCGGGATCAGGGATAATCGGTTGATAAAAAATTGATCGCTCTGGCCGATCAGATCGGTCAAAATCTGATTGACTTCAGCTCTCTGAGGCATGTACTCAAAACTGGAATCCTTAAGATCGATGCTAATCCGGGCTTTACTGATGACATCAAACTGGCTGGGAATAATAAAATACGCGACAATGATTTTTAACGCCATGATTGCTATCGGAATCAAAAACCATTTTTTTCTCAAAAAAATAATCAGAAGTAATCTTTTGACAATAAAATAATACATATCACTTATTTTTCGATGGCCGATAAAACCAGTTTGAGCGGTTATTACAAACCGCCTGAATATTTTTGTTGAAACTCTCAAGCGAAAACAAGGCTCTTTTGACAATATGTTTTTGAGTCTTCACCGCCATGATCACCATAATAACGGATTCCATCAAAGAGGATAAAAACAAAGGGTCCAGTATCTGTTTGGATTGGGTTGTAACGGCGCTGCTATCAAATAAGGTGATTTTGTATTCCTTTAAAAGCGTCTCAACCGCGCATTTAAAATTCTCATTGAGCTTAAAAGCGTCTTGAGAGTAAATAAAATCGGATTGCCTAATCGCGGCCTCGGGTGGGGCCACCAAAATATCAAGGTTGTCAATCCCAGAGGGTTGTACCAACCTAAGGGGATTTTCCAAATATTCCGTTATCGTAAATTCCTGCTTCAGGTTAAACCATTTGTGCATCTGAGGCTTGTTCCAGTTTCCATCGACCAGAAGGCATCGCTGATTCGACTTGATCGCAATGATCATGGAAAAAGCCAGGGCAACCATCGTTTTACCTTCACCCGAGACAGCACTGGTCACTAAAAGAGGAAAGAGTTCGCGTTCCTTTCCCGCTGATAACTCCAACTTCATCACGATCCTTTGGATAGACTGATAAAAAGTCTGATCCTGAAAAAATTTGGAAAATTCCATAAAAAGGCGCGGATTAAACTGTAGATTTTTTAATTAAATAATAATACAATGACAGCAACAAAAACGACTAGTGTTTTTATTAGTACCGTTTTAGCTTTAAATAACAGAAACAATACTTTAAATAAAGTAATTTCTTTTATTTAATTTAAAACAGGAATGTTATTGAAGAATCAAGCAGGTTATAAAGCGAAACTTCGGGCAAGTCATACTCAGCAAAGATCCGTACTGCTTTTATATTAATTTTTTCCATCTGATAATACAGTGCATTTGTTTTTTTTCAATAAAGATCCAAACCGTAAATATAGCAGAGTGGTCCCTGAGAAAGATCATCCGGTACGCATTGATATCAACGGGGAAAATTTTATAGATATATTGATGGCGAAAAACATCAGTATCGGCGGGGTCGGAATTCATGTGCCATACCGCTTTGAAGGATGCGAGATCAACAAGATCGTTTCTTTAATGGTTCAATTGCCTGAACCTTATAACTATTCTTTTTCCGTACCCGGTAAAATCGTTCACGTTACCGGCAACGTCTTTGGGGGGATTTTTTTGGATTTGAAGATCCCGGATAAGAAATTGCTTAAGGATTTTATCAAACACAACGCCCAGACCTAAGCCTGTTTTTATCCTTTTTCTCTTATTTATGATACGAAGGTTCCGACTTCCTGTTTATTTAAAAACCGTCGTAGATTATCCGGCTGGGTAATATCAAGGACACATAATGGAAGGTTGTTGTCGCGGCAAAGAGCAATAGCTGTTGCGTCCATAACTTTCAAGTCCTTTTTCAGCACGTCGGTGAAAGTCAGCTTTTCCAGTTTCCTCGCGTCCTTAAAAAGCTTGGGGTCTTTGTCGTAAACGCCATCGACCTTCGTCCCCTTAATCAGCACATCCGCTTCAATCTCAAGGGCTCTGAGGGCCGCGGCCGAATCGGTTGAAAAATAAGGATTGCCGGTTCCCCCTGCGAAAATCAGGATTTCGCCTTCTTTTAAACACGAAAGCGCTTTTTGTTTGTTGAATGGCTCAGCAACCTGCGGCGCCAAAAGACCGGTCATAACACGGCTTTTCTTACCAAGGCTTAGCAGTGATTCCCTCAAACACAGGCTGTTCATGATCGTAGCCAACATGCCGATATGATCGCCGGCTACCCTGTCCATAGGTATGTCAAATTCTCCCGCTCCCCTGAAAAAATTGCCGCCACCCAAAACAATACCTAATTCCACGCCTTTTTCATGCGCCTGACAGACCTGTTTTGAAAGCATCGAAATCGTCTGGGAATGAAAACCGATACCCTTTTCACCACCGAAATATTCTCCGCTTAGTTTTAAGAGAATTCTCCTGTAATTTCCACTCATGATTTTCCGCAAAAAAAAAGGGGATTCAATAATCCCCTTAACGTTGTTCTAAAAGCTCGATTTATAAAACCGCCTGACGCTGGCCGACTCGCCGATATCGCCCGCGGCATCCTTGATGATTTGGGCGATGGTCTTGTCTGGCTCCTTAACAAAGGGCTGATCCATCAGACAGATTTCCTTTTTGAATTTCTTTAGCCGCCCCTCGACCATTTTCTCGATAATGTTCATTGGCTTGCCCGAGTCCTTCGCCTGATCAATCAAGAAATCCTTCTCCTTTTGAATCACCGAAGGATCCAAATCATTCTCTGAGATGGACTCGACCTGGGTTGCCGCAATATGCATCGCGATATCCTTGGCGAGACTCTTGGCTTTTTCCGTATCCTTGGCATCCTTCGCGGCAAGCTCAACCAGCACCCCTATCTTACCATTGGAATGAGTATAAGCCCCGATTTGCGAGCCGGACTCGGCCTTCCAATAAACACCTTCTACATAAACGATGTTCTCGCCCATCTTTGAGATCGCCTCAATGAATTGCTCCTTGATGGGCCCACCGCTAGCGGTTTTTTCCATCAAATCCTCACCCTCGACTTCGATATTTTGTTTGGCGATGCTTTGAATAAAACTGGTGAAGTTTTCGTTTCTAGCCACAAAGTCAGTCTCACAGGCGATTTTAACCAGAGTAACCTTCTCCCCATCCTGTTCGATGCAGATGGCACCCTCTTTGGTTTCCCTGCTTGATTTTTTGTTGGCGATCGATTGCCCTTTTTTCCTTAAAAATTCCTTTGATTCTTCGAGATCGCCGTCGCATTCAGTTAACGCCTTCTTGCAATCCATCATAGCGGCGCCAGTTATCTCTCTGAGTTCTTTTACCATCGAGGCGGTTATCGCTGTCATTTTACTCCGATTTGATTATTGATTTACAATACTTATCTCAGCGGCCAGGGGTTCGTCCGACCTTTTTTGAAAGCCGCTGGATCGATTATGATTCCGTTTTTTCGGCGGGAGCCTTCTCATCCTCGGCAATAACTGTCTCGGCCTTTGGTGGATCGGTTTTCGCGGTTTCCACTTTTGTCGCTTCGGCTACTTGCGGTTGCGCTGGTTTGTCCTCTTTTTCCTTCAAAACATCCTTAGGCTTCTCATCGGCTTTTGGAGATTCAGTCCCTTTTGCCTCAGCTTGTTTCGTATCTTCCTTGGCTTTATTTGCTGGTTTATCGGTTTTCACCTTAGCCTTTTGATCTTTTTTCTCTTCACTCTCTAGTTTTGTGGCCGGAACTTTGTTCTTTTTAGCTTCAGCCTGCTTTGCGGTCGCGAGCAACTCATCGCTTTCGGCCTGTTGTTCCCTTACCTTGGATTCATAGATTTTTTGGCCTTCCAGTGACGCGGAAGCGATGATCTTCGAGTATAGCTGTATACAATGAACCGAATCATCGTTACCCGGAATCAGAAAATCCACATGCCTTGGGTCGCAGTTGGTATCGACCACCGCGATAACGGGAATGCCGAGTTTTTGGGCTTCCTTAATTGCGATATCTTCCCTATTGATGTCAACTACAAAGATAGCGGCGGGCTTCTTTCTCATTTCCCTGATTCCACCAAGAACCGCCTCAAGTTTTTTTCTAGACTTCTCAAGCTGAACTCCTTCTTTTTTTATGATGCCCGGATAGTTGAACTCGGGGCCAGCCTGTTCTTCCAGCTTCTTGAGTTTGGCGATGGACTGCTTGATGGTGCTGAAATTTGTCATCATACCACCCAGCCAACGGAAATTGACAAAATAATTATTACTGCGGATCGCCTCTTCGGCCATGGCGTCCTTCGCCTGAAATTTCGTTCCGACAAACAGGATCTTGCCGCCTGTTGATGAAATATCTCTGACATGATCATAGGTTTTTTTCATGCTTTCGAGAGTCTGGCGGATATCGATGATATAAATACCGGAGCGGGCACCGTATATATACGGCTTCATCTTAGGATGCCAGCGCGCGGTTTTATGTCCAAAGTGCACTCCTGCTTCGTAAAGGCTTTTCAGGGAAACTGCTGTCATTTAATATTTCTCCGTTGTTTCAATGATTTTTTTAGTTTTTTAAATACAATAGATGCGTTAATCTATACACGCTATAGTTTATTTTCAATCTTTGCAAGGAGTTTTTTAATTGTTTTATCCGGCATTTTAGCATTTAGCGTTTTGCTGGCTTAGGGGAGAGAAATCAGTTAAATTCAATAGGTGAAATTGAAGGTTACTGGACTATGATCCGGCTTACAATCAAATGGAGTGAGTTTTTAATGGGGTGATTCTAAAACATTTTGCGATGTCATTCACCTCACTAAAATAGTTTTATTTAGAGAAAATTTCACCTAATTATTGCTGCAACTCAGTTATTCTTTCATCAATAATTTTAATGTTATTCACTATATTATAAATATGTTTTTGAGAATTTATTTTTATTACAACTTTTTTAATATTATTTCTTATGTATTCTATACCAAATCTTTTCCCAGTAACAAAGGTCACTAGACCGCCTATCAAAACAAGATATGCAATGTATTCACTGTATATTTTGAGCCGATCCTATTTTAGCCCAAAAAAAAAGCCTCACTCCGATTAATAATCAAGGTGAGGCTTTTTTTGTATATTGAGATCCGGCGACGTCCTACTCTCCCGCAGGGCTTCCCCTGGAGTACCATCGGCGCTGAAGGACTTTAC
>JAOUME010000189.1 GCA_029881655.1 Deltaproteobacteria bacterium
GCACTTGTTTTTAATTCATTCAGAAGTTTCAAGTTGGAATCGTTTTGCTGGTTGATATCTTCGGTAATAGTCTCGGCAAGATCCATCGTTTTGTTGGCCGCGTTATCGGTCATGGTTAAAATGTGCTTTAATTTACCCTCCACATCAAGGAGCTCAATATCCGCCAGCATCCCAAGATTATTGGGTATACCTTCCTTGATGGTCACCATCTGGTCGTGAAATTTTCTTAAAATCATTCCCACTTCCTGGAACATGGGTTCCTGAGTCTGTGCCTCGAAATCATTTAAAATCAGATTAACCGAGCTTTGGTCCGTGCTATCAAGGTGCTTTAAAAATTCCTTTAACTCATTGATGAATTTTTTGATCGGCTCTGTCTCTTTCTGGCCGGATAAAGACTTGATCAGCGCTTCGAAAGCACTATGAAAACCAGTATATTCCATAATTCCCTTTAGAAAAAACAATTAAAAAACAAAAGGTAAAATAATGATCCTCCATTACCGCGTCAGCAATGAACAAGAATATATAATAAATTGTTTAATTTTATCAAGATAAGTTGATAAAATTAATTTTTTTACTAAAATCAATACGAGCGTCAAGTTATTTTTCAAGTCCCGGCTTGAAGATCATTAACTTAAATGTTAGTTTTATTGGATGGGTGATCAACTTTAAGCTGACACAAGAAATAAAAACAGCTTTTTTAAAAATTATGGATTGTTTTAGTACCTCAAAAATTAAAGTCGTTGGATTGCTTCTGCTTATAAGTCTTTATCTGCCAGGCATTCTTTTTGGTCAGACAGAGAAAAAACCTGACCAAATCAAATTATTGGCTTCCTTAATCGAAAAAGTCGAAGGGGATATGCAAAAAAACAGTCGATCGATCAAGGAGGGAAACTACAAAAAAGCGAGGGAGGAAACATCCGGTGTTCTTAACGATTTGGCCTATCTCAATGAAATTTTTATGCCGTTAAAAGATAGGATCGAACAATTATTTAAAGATGAAAATCTGCTTTTGTTAAAAACCCGTGCGAAAGAATCACCGAGGTCCTCTAAAGCCGATAAAGAATCCCTGGCTGATTTGCAGGGGAAAAATATCTCCAAAACAAAACAGGCCATCGACCTGACCGAGGCGACCTTGAAAAACCTCAAGAAAAACAAACCGACTAATCAGGATGAAGCAAATAAACTTCAGCCTCAAATCAAACTGCGAGAAGAACTCTTTCCATTGTTAAAACAGTCCTTAAGGTTTCAAAATCAGGCTCAAAACCAGCTTAAAATAAATCGTTTCCAAAAAGCCGTCCCAAAGGAAATGGCGGCGATTGAGAAGCTGAGAGAGGCTCTTGAATTGTTTGATCAGAAACAACAAGAAGATCAGGGGCAAAACAGCCAGGATCAGTCCCAACAAAATCAGGCTCACAACCAGCCATCGAAAGACCCGTCAGACCAAAAACAGAAGTCATCGCCAGAAGAGAACAAATCTTCCGAAGACCAGCCTCAGCAGGAAAAGAAACAGCAAAACCAAAATCAGTCCGCTGGAAAAGACAGTAAAGAAGAAGCGGACGATTTAAATAATTCCATGACAGCGAAAGAAGCCTTGACGGAGATTTACCGGATTCAAAAGGAGAATGAGAACATCATGAAAATGAGAGAAAAACAGTTCGGGGAGCTGAGAGTACCGGGAAGAATTCCTGTCGAGAAAGACTGGTGATGAATCAACCCCTTCTATTTGAGACTCCAAGGAGTGATCAAATTACCCCGATTCATGGCATCTATATCCATATCCCTTTTTGTCGACATATCTGCCCTTTTTGCTCCTTTGCCGTCATCAAAAACGATCCTTCGAGACAGACTCTCTACCTGGATCTGCTGAAGAGGGAGTTTGAGCTGTTAAAACAAAGCTTCGAATTCGATTTTTCTCAGGTGGAATCCATCTATCTAGGAGGGGGAACTCCCTCGGTTTTGAAGCTGAGCGTTCTGAAAAGCTTGGTAAAGTGGCTCCGTTCCAGGTTCCTTAAAGCCGCGTCCTGTGAATTTTCCCTGGAAGTCAATCCAGAAGACGTTACCGATAAAAGAATGGATAACTATTATCAACTGGGAATCAACCGTATCAGTCTCGGCCTTCAGAGTTTTTCAAAGTCTTCCCTGAAAATACTGGAACGCAAGCAAGCGAAAAAAAACTTCTTTTCGGGCTTGGAGCGTATGCATCAGGCTGGCTTTAAGAATATCAATCTGGATTTCCTAATCGGTTATCCTTCGCAAAGCTATAAGAGCTTTTTAGAGGATATGAATCATTTTACCGGCATGAGGCCGGAGCATCTTTCGCTTTATATTCTGAACATCGAGCCCAGGACCAAGGCGTTTAAAAGGCCTGACTGGCAAGAATGGCAAAATAAAAACGAGCCTCTGATCCAGAGAATGTACCTTAAAGCGGTGGATGCGCTGGAGAAATCGGGATTAAAACAGTACGAAGTCAGCAATTTTTCCAGAGCTGGATTTGAATCAAAGCAAAACCTATGCAACTGGAATGGGAAAAACTATCTGGGGATGGGAATGGGCGCGCATTCCTACACGGGTGATCAACGCTGGGGGAATCATAAAAGATGGGTCGATTATAAAAATGCGGTGAACAATAATCTTTTGCCAAGGGAATTCACAGAAAAAATCAATGCCTCCAAAAAGAGGGACGAGAAGTTAATGATCGGCCTTAGATTAAATAAGGGGATCGATCTGGATAAATGGCTTAAGGAAAACAAAGCAGAACCCACGGCCGGTTTTTATCGTTTTATGGAAAATCTGATCAAAAACGCTATGGCGGAAAAAAAAGGAAATTATTTCGCTTTAACCCCTACTGGAATGTTGCTCGCCGATGAAATCGCGGCGACCCTGGCCTCCAGCTGTAAGGGATAAAGGTCGCCCGAGAGGCTGATCGAATAATCATCAAACATCATTTCGCCAGCCGGGCAATGATCTCCTCATGTCTCGGGAATTGATGTGACAGTCTCTTTTTGTCTCCCATCTCAAAATCCATAAAATCAAAACCAGGGGAGACTGTACAACCGATCAGGCTAAAACATCCCATATGTGATACTTCCGCGGAAAACCAGTGGTTAAAAGGCACCACCACCTGAAAATTTTCCCGCTCAACCGGGTTTGAGCCCATTTTAATGGAACTGTACTCCCCGTTTGAGGCTATCTGATGAATCACCAGGGGCGAACCGTGATAAAAATGCCAGATTTCATCTGACTTAATCCGGTGAAAACAGGAAGGCTCACCGCTTTTAATCAAAAAATAGATGCCGGTACAAAAAACGCGCTCACCTGAATAACGCTCCGGCAGGCATTGGCGGCTGATCCCCTCTTTGCTGCGATAGGTCTCCTTGAAGTAACCACCTTCGGGGTGAGGTTTCAGGCCAAGCTTAGCTATCCAATAGTTGGCGTTTTGATTAGGACTCATTTAAGGGTTTTGTTTCCGAGAATTGTTCACTTTTTTGTATTTGGGCCTTGATGAACAACCAGGTTTGCGTCCAGGGTAACACGCGGTCGCCAATGCTGTTCAATAGCAGTTCCCTGATCGTTTCTGTTTGCTTCGGCCTTAAGGTTTCGCTTAAAAAATTTCCGTAATAAGACGGTTTCTCCTTTGTTCCGAACCACCGTGATATTTTGGATTTGGGCATGAATAACTGACTGCTTAAGCTGGTTTTTTCCTTGAGGAGAATATCAAAACCCGCTTGCTGAAGATCCTTCTCAAGGCTCTGATCATCCCAACTTAGAAGGGGGTTGTTCTCTTTTTCAAACATGAGTTCCTCAAGTTTAATCCAGTCGTTAAGAAGTCCTTGATCCATTTTGATTTCAAATAGCTGAACGTATCGCGAAAGTCTTTGTCCCTGTTTCGGGATCGTCTCGGCCAAGGCCAGTATCCCCTCTCGTGACAGATATTTTTTTAACAAGGCAATATATTCTGACTTATCTGATAAGGGTTTCAAGGCGTTTTTGCCGATGATATGATCAAAGGCGGTTTGTGGGGGGATGGCTGAGAAGGAATTCAGTTCCACTGACGTATCGATATGAAACAGGTTAAAATCGCCCTTTAAATTCGACAAACCCAATGTTTTTTCCAACAGCTCCTTTTCTTTTGGCTGGTAAACCCCGCCATAAAGGGTCGCCAGGGGCAAGAGCCGGACCAACTCTCCGAAAAACAAACCTGATCCAGCGTTCAGGTTTAAGACGAGTTCCTCCCGATTGAACTTTAGCTGGCCAAAGAGGTACTCCATGATTTGATTTTCCTGCTCTCGGAAATCACCTAGTGAGCGTTGTTTCCAGAATTCATTGGCGGTCAGCTCAAAAAATTCGCCGGATTCCAAAGATCCGGCCAGAAGTTCCTGCCTTAACCGTTCGACCCTTTGTTTGATTTTAGATTCGTATCCCTGAGAGCTGGGGTTATAGAAATATTTTCCTTGAAGACTCTCTGGCAGGTATTGTTGGGCCGCCCAATGATCCTTAAACGCATGGGGGTATTGGTAATCCTTGCCGTGTCCAAGTCCCTTCTTATCTCGACTGGCGTCTTTTAAGTGGTTGGGAACTTCATCTTTCGTTTCGGATTGCACCGTTCTTAAAGCGTCGAAAAAGGCAAATCCCGAGTTGCTTTTTTCTGCGGTGGCCAAATAGATACAGGCCTGGGAGAGATGGAACCTTCCCTCGGGCATCCCTACATAATCATAAGCTCTGGCAGCGTTCACCACCATCGACAAAGCTTGCGGGTCGGCCATGCCGA
>JAOUME010000190.1 GCA_029881655.1 Deltaproteobacteria bacterium
CTTGAGAAGCTCAGCTTGCGCGTCGTTCAAGAATCCTTTTTTCTTAAGCTGACCTAAGCTGTCCTGAACCAAAAAATAGACCGCCGGCAATGGATAATCGCTACCGTTCAGGATACGGTTTTTTAGATAAGGTTCCTCAGCGATAAAATTCAAATGATCAAGGGTCCGCCCTAAAGTAAGAGCGGTCAGGTCGCCAAAAAGTAGCCCCTCGTACTTTTTGATCCTCATCATCTTTAAAAAAAGCGAAAAATTGCTTTGCTCCTTGCCTGTTTCCATATCCTCTGTGTCGTGACTACGGCCGGAGTGCGCCATGATGACTCTGACTCCAAGGTCCAACGGGAGCTTTAAAAGTTGAGGATTGCCAAACCGTTGGTTCTCATCCTGTGAAATCAAGGTCGATTCACCACCCGTATGGCTGATCAGGGTGATCTTTCTTTTTTCCAACTCACGGTAAAACGGAATGATTTTTCTGTTCGAGGGGTCGATACGCATGACATTTGGAAGCCATTTTATGAAGCGGACCGCATGCGTATCGTTGAGTCTGGCCAATTCTTTTATGGCGTCCCCGCGGTAGGGGTGGATCGAGATGACGGGAACAAAGGGTTTGAAACCCTCGAATTGATTGTTGAGGCACTCGGTCAGTTCGATGATAAAATCATTGGGGATCAAAAGGTCGGTCTTGTCTTTATCCAGGTTGCCCTCCTCGTCATAATAACCATCCAGGGCCAAGAGATGAAAACGAGTCTTTTTCCCGGTCAAAAGTATAAAGGAGCGGACCTGATCGATGAGTCTTTAATGGTAGCGCCAGGTCGCGTTTGTTTTCTCGAGACTGGCGGTGGCCGCGTGAAACATTAATTTTGTCTTAAGATTATAAAGTCCAGGGAGAAGACCAAAGCGGGAAGGGTGCAGCGACAGCCGGCTTTGATGGAGAATGGGGTAGGTCTCCGGCGGACAAAGCTTTTCAAGATCGTGATGCAGGCCATTTTTGGAAGGTTCGTTCAGCCCCACGATATGCACATGATAATCATGGATGATCTCTCCGGGTTTGATGTCCTTCACCGCCAAATGAATCAAAGCTTTTGCCTCTGAACTCATCTTTCCGGCATCCTGGGGCTCGCCCTTGAAGTTGCCCCCAAAATAGCTACAGGAGGATAAGAACAGGAGGAGGAGAATGAGTAAAGTCGGGAGTTCTAATCTCATCAGCATGTAGTATCACCTTGATCAAATAACATTCCCGGTTGATTCTTGACTATTTAACCGCGTCATCGTTGTTGCTCGTTTTTTTCCAAGCGATGTAGGACCTGAGGGTGAATAAAGTTAAAATTAAGCTGATAAGAAAGAAAAGCCAACCCGTGTCATAGACGGTTAGGTTTTCCTGATCGATGATCAGATTGTTAATGATGACACCACAGATGGTCGCGGCCGGAATGACGGTTATGACGAACAGGAAAACGCATTTCGATACCAGGTTGTCATACAGACCGATCCAGGGAACAACAGGCGAATGCCGGTCTTTTGGGTCGATTGCTCTTGATAATTCGACCAACTGTTTGAAATGGAGCAGAAAAACAAGCTGAATGATGATAACGGCTAAACCGCCCCACTCCCGAATCAGCCGGGGTTTTATTTTTGTGCCAAACAGATCAACGCTGTCACCCGATTCACTGACGATTTTTTTCATAATATCGATCGCCGTCGTTATGCTTTTATTAAGTTGTTTTTCTAGCAACAAAGTCAGTTCCGGGAAATTTTCATTAAAACTCAAATTTTTCCAATTGGATTGGGAGTCTTGTATTAATTTATCTAATGGGCTGTAATTTAATGATTTGTATTCATAGATTGCGACGATTGTGTTTCTCAAAATGAATTTTATATCCTCCCGCCCAAAAGTCTCCGAATTTAAGATTTCGTTGAGAGTAATGTTTCTATCTTTCAATTTATCTTCGTTAAAGCCGCAAAAAGTGGCATAGTTTTCATCGGCGAACGGTACTAAATATTTTAATATAACGATATCACCACAATTTTTAATTAATTTGAAACTCGAGGTTTTATTTCCGCTGGCGGCCTTGTTTTTCCATTTGACTATTTCAAAGCTGTTTTTTTGAATGTCATAGTCGTAGAGCGTATCAGGTGTTGATATATATTGAATTGTGTCCGATTTTTTATAATCGTTCCACAAGCTGGATAGGTCGCTTAAATTAAAGCTTTCTATATGGAAGTAAAGACTATAGTCTCTATTGTCTTCATTCTCAGTGATTGAAGTAGACCAATCGTCGTTCTCGTTTTGAAAGATGAAGTTTCTGCTTGATTGCCCGTCCTGCGTGACGTTTTTCTTGGAATTATTAATTTCTCTTCTGACGTATTTAAAATACCAGTCCGAGTCGATGGTATCAAAGAAATAATTTTTTAAATTTATTAAATCCTTATAGGCTTTTTGTTCATCGGTGCCGCCAAAAAAAGCGATCATGCTGATGATGGCGCAGGAAATCAATAAAACGAACTGGATAAATCGAACGTGCTTAATATGCTCTTTGTATCGTTCCATTATCTGAAATACGGGAATGTTTAAGGAATTTCGGATAATTTATAGCGCAGTAGACTCGGAAAAGGAAGTAATTTTTGTTAAATTATCAGGTTGGGGAGGATTAACCCCCATTGGTGGTCTGAATTTAGGCCGGCCACCAATGGGGATTAATCATGATTAAAAAGCACCCGTTAAACTTAATTCGAGTAAAGATTGGGAACCGGAAGTTATATCATCATTTTCCGCGGTTGAATCGTAGGAAACATTGTATTGATTAAGTTGCAAACCGATTATGAGATTTTTCAAAGTTTTATAGCCAGCTATTCTTATTTGGGTCTGGCTTGAATCCTGAGTATCATTGGAGCCCTTTAAATCCGCTTTAGACAGCATGCCCTCGACGACCAAATCCTCGGAAATTAAGTATTGGCCATCAAATACCATTTCCGCGTTGGCGTCTGAACCGGCTTTGTCGCTTTTATTCCGAGAAATGAAATCAACACCGAAGCTCTGGGTTTCTTTTTGTATGCCGAAACCGATGATGATCATTTGACCATGTCCCGCTCTGGATTTGGATGCTGATAAGTCATCTGACAAGTCGGTTTCAGAGGATACTTCCGGAGAAAATGTAACCGCAAAGCGGTAAGGATCATTTAAAGCCCCGGTGTAGCCCAGCGTAAAATCAGTCAAACCATGCGAGGTGCTTCCATGTAACGCTAGGGTTTCCGAATAAGAAAGAGCCTGGTTGGTCGCAAGCGCTGTGTAATCGTGATTATCTTTTATTGATAGACTTTGAGCCATCAACACAATGAAATCATCTTTTTTGATATTCATTAAATATTGAGCGAACAGGGATGAAACTTCCTGTTTCATCTCACCATCAACAGAAAGCGCGAATGTATAGCCACCCGAAGCAAACGAATCAGAAATTTTTGTGCTTGTTTTTTCTGAGAAGGATAAAAATCCGAGTGAAAGTATATCTTTATCAAGCGGATGATCATAACCAAATAAATAGCCAGTGCCTTTAGAGGTCGCAGAGGCGTCGTACTCGAACGAATAACTGGAGGAGCTGGAAGCGTAACCGAAGTATCCTTGATTACCGGCCTTACTGGTCTGTAAATGATTGGTAAGGCCCGCGCCTGCTTTGGACAGTTCGATATTTGCGGAACCTGCGATAACTGAAAAAGAGATAAAGAAAGTAGAAATTGCGATCAAGACCGATTTTTTCATTATTAACTCCCAATAAGCAATGTAAATTATTGATCACACAACGTAGATAGGCATTAATAAAGATTTATGAGCAGTATGTTTCTTAATATTACTTAGGGTCAAGGCTTGATGAAGTATATGAATAATTATTTTGACAAAGGTATGGTATGCCGTTCATTTGAATCATGGAAAGATCAGGAGACTCTCAATATTCTGAGCAATAACATTTCATGAAGCAAATCGAGAAATCCATCAAAACCCAAGGGGGAAAATAAGGGTTGTCTTGCGACTTTGAGGGAAACCGATGAGATCGATCGTATTTGAGGGAGATAGTTTCGAAGAATACGAAAAATTAAGACAAAAAGATAAACAGATATTTAAAAATCTCCTTGGGATCTTAAAAGAAATGAGAAGGGGTGATCCAGCCATAGGATTAGGAAAGCCGGAGCCATTAAAACATCAATTGAGCGGTTTTTGGTCAAGAAGGCTTTCCAGTAAAGATCGACTTATCTACCGCTTCGATGAAGACGTGATCTATCTTTTCGCGATCGGCGGCCACTATAATCAGTTTAGATAAATCGCCCTATAAAATCACTTTGTTAAGGGCGTACTCAACGATCCCTTCAGCTCCCGCTTCCTGAAGCTGCGGGATGATTTCGCGGACCACGGTTTCCTCGATAACCGTATTAAGGGCGACCCAGTCGGGATCGATCAGACTAGAGACCGTCGGATTTTTTAAGGCTGGCAGAAGCTTCAGGATTCTATCCAGATTCTCCGCCCGGATGTTCATCATCAGGCCGACCATCAGATCGGCGGTGAGAACCGATTTAAGCAACAAGGCGAGTCTCTCGATCTTTTTTCGCTTGGCTTTGTCTTCCCAGGACTTCTTGTTGGCGATGAGCCGGGTGGTGGAGGTGCAGATGGTATCGATGATCCTGAGATTGTTCGCCCTCAGGGATGAACCGGTCTCGGTGATCTCCACGATGGCGTCGGCCAGCTTAGGCGGCTTGACTTCGGTGGCCCCCCAGCTAAATT
>JAOUME010000191.1 GCA_029881655.1 Deltaproteobacteria bacterium
CAAGCTCTTTCTGCCATGCTCGACGGCAATCTTATAGTAAGCAAGAAGCCTCTTCTCGATAACGTTGGTCCGGTTGCCACAGGTGTCGGAAAACTCCTTGCCATCGATTTCAAAAAAGAAGCAAAGGGTGTCCTTGTGAACATCCACCGCGATATCGACAACATTATTGAGGTTGATTTTCTGGGCAGTTTGCGTAATCTTCATTATGGCTTCTCCTTTTTGTTAGCAGATAGTACCGGTTGTGAGCGACAACCCTCATATTGTACATCAGCTCTTGAAGGAGAAGCCTTTTTGTGCGCTGCCTAATAGTATGTCCAGGGGAAAAGCATGAAAGAATTCATCAACAAATTAATCTTATCTATTCTTGCTGTTCTTTTTATGGCTGGATTCAGGAAATTGAGTCCGAATCCAAGTATTTTTCATTATCTGTCCCTATTGCTTTTCATACTGATTTTTTACTATTTGTTTTTCCCTATAGGTTGCAGAGCGTGGGGGTGTCTCAGGAGAAATTACAATAAGGCTTTCCCTAAGATTGGAATTCTCAATGGAAGTATATATTCACCAATTAGAGAAAACAAATGCGAACGAGCTTGGACAAATGTTACCCCAAGTATGTGGATACTAAAATTAAAATCAATTATCGGAGGAAGGTTACATTTAATCTCGGCAGCAAATATCAATCAATCTTTTTCGATAATAATTAATCCGTTTGGTGACATTTTCCTGAAAAAGACATAAAGCTACATACAACATTTTACGAGATATGTGACTACATACATGAGGGTGGTATTTTTGTTAATACCGGCGGAGCATTTTTTTGGCATCAAAATCCAATTCATTCTTCAAGCCCCCAATTTGTATTTACAAATATGGAAAATGGTGTGCAGTCACTCAAGGAATCCTTCTTGTTTAAGGAGTTTGGTGTACTAACAACAGGTGACCAATACATTAACGGTAATTGCATTTCTAAAGAACCAAGTTTGGTTGATATCTATCAAAAGGATGAAGATAAGAAGATTACTGGAGAAATAGATTTACCTGAAAAACTGAATCAATTTAGAGCATTGTTGCCATCGTCATCAAACTTTGTGCCATTAATACGTGTAAAAAATGGTGAATCATTTCCTGTTGCATTAGTTGGGTACGGGAAAGGATATTTATTGCATGCTGGTATTTTTCTAGAGGATTCAGATTCGGAAGAGTTTGTACTTCTAGTAGAAATACTTAACGGAATCATAAAAAACAAATTTAAGAACATATAACAAATCATTGCACCGAACTACAAGGGGCGCGGGTGGATTCATCAACAAGGCTCGTGTTTACGGTGCCATTTCAATAATCACGTTTCCTTGTAGCCCGTGAATTCGGTCGTTATACGGTGGGCGTAGTAAGTCCGGTTTCGACCCAAAGCGGACGTTTTTGGATTACTATAAAGTAGAGAGTAATGGCCAAAGATAATAAATCACATATGGAGAAAATCTCACCCTCTCAATTCATGAGGGGACTTCGGCCTGGATATTATTCGGATACCGAAGACCGGATAGCCTACTTTCTGGACACTCCCACTTTGGAATACCATTTAAATTCCATTACCTCTCGCAATCAAACACATGACTTTGAAATCTTTTGCCGAAAACTCTGCGAACGGACGGTTTGCCCAAACTTGCGCGCGCATACGGGGCCGGATGGCGGAGGCGATAGCAAGGCTGATACTGAAACATATCCTGTAGCTGAAGAAGTTGCGGCTTTGTTTTATGTTGGCGAGCTAAAGTCAGCACAGGAGCGATGGGCTTTTGCCTTTAGTGCTGAAAAGAAATGGTCAGTCAAGGTTCGCAGCGATGTGAAAGGCATTGTAGAAACGGAGCGTGATTACAAAAGGATAATTTTTGTCACGAGCAGGTTTGCACGGGATAAGGATCGTGCCCGTATTGAGGATGAGCTTTCAGAACAATATTGTATTCCGGTTACAATTCACGACCGATCATGGATCGTAAAAGAGATCATAGAAAATGATCGTAAAGATATTGCCTACAATTACCTGAAAGTCGGCGAAGCCAAAGATGATCCGCTTAGACTGGGGCCAACGGACTATTCACGGACACAGCAACTGACAGAAATTGAACAGTCCATTGATGATCCTGATGCCTTTGCAGGCATGGAACAACAGCGGGTTACAGAAGCCCTCTTGGCGGCAAAACTCTCCCGGAATATGGAACGTCCACGCCACGAAACAGACGGAAGATTTCTCCGAGCTATCCGACTGGCAGAGGTAGACGGTACTTACCGGCAAAAGTTGGAAGCCAAATACGAACATATTTGGACGGCATTCTGGTGGTTTGATGATTTTCAGTTTTTAAAGGATTCATATGAAACCTTTGAAACGCTGGCGCTTAAATCCGATCATGCTTTGAATCTGGAATTTTTAAGCAATCTGCTTCAACTCTTCGTAAATTCCGTTATTCATGACCATATGTCCCGCGATGAATGCAGGCTGAAGGAGCGCACAGGTAGGCTCAAGGACGCGTTAGAAAAGATAGCAACAGATAAAGATCGTCCCAATAATGCACTTGAAGCGCAAACCTCTCTCCTTATTATCCGGATGAACCAAGCTATGCTTGATAATAAGCGCGAGGAATTGGCCAGCGTCTGGAGCGATTTTTCCGCAACCTTGGAAAAAGCAAGCGGACTTGGCGAGTATAAAGCTGACCGGCTGGTGCAAATGGTGGAAGTCGCCGGAAATGTGGCAGGAAATGATCCCGCTTACAACGATCTGGTAGAAAAAACGGCAGAATTTGTTTCCAAACGAAAAAGTGAAGCCGAAGGCGCTTTGATACTCCTTAAACGGGCACAGAAGCTGGATTTTGATAATAACTTTGAAATGATCCGCCTGCTTGGAAAAGCCGCTATAGGGCTGACAAAAAAGGAGTACACGGACCATCTCATCGAAGCCCTTCAACTGTTGATGCTTGCCTATCGGAGTGCTGGCCTGTTGTGGGCAGCGCGGGCAAGCTGTGCCTTCCTTGCCGCATCCCTTGTTATGGAAGGCGAAGAAGACAGTGAATTGCCGGTTAGCTTTGTTCCAACGATGAAAATCTGGGCGTGGATAGCGCTGGAATTGTGTCACATTCCCGATTTCCTCTTTGCGATTCAATTATTAACCGGCGCCCTGGCCACTCTTCCATTGGCAGACGATTCGAAAGAAAAGGTCAGCGAAGATATTCGGAAATTGGATATGGCGCTGGGCAGCCTGTTTCTGAATTTGGCTGATCCCGATCTTCGTAATCTGAAGAATCTGCCGGATATCCTTGATGCTCTCGGATTATTTATGGCGCGGTCTGCGCTTCTTTATACTCTTGGCCATGCCGATGTTTTACGGGCCGACGGCAGCTTACCCGAGGATGAATCCGATGAAGATGCAAACCGCATTTTTTCAATGCTCGCAAGCCAGCCTGTTGCACAAAATCTGCGCGCCCCTCTTGTCCTGAACACCGAAGAGCCGCAGACTTTAAAAACAACTATTCTGGGTATGACCGTTGAAATCCATATTGAAGGCAGCACTCAATCCGTCCTTATTGCGGAAGCTATTTTGGGTTCTTTGGAGGCCTTCTTTGCCACCGCGATTGAACAGCGCATTGTTCCTCATACAGAAAAATTACGGCTTAATGTGGTGGAAAGCGCTAAAGCATCCGAGCCATCTTTTGAGATGAGCGCCATGGATATAACCGGCACTATCACCTGGCCCATTAATTTTTCTCCCAGTAGCTTTGAAAATCAAAACGAGATTCATAAATTCTGGGCGGAAGTATCAGGCCACGTCCTTGCCACATGCTGTATCATTGAAGATGCAGAGAAATTTCTGAAAAAGCTTTATACCGATGAGGCGGTACAGCACAGAATGACGATGGTGGCGCTAGCCTCTACCAGTTACCACAGGATAGCGACGCGCAGCATTTCCCGAATAGCAGACTGGCAAGACGCCATACAGAAATCTTACGAATTACATAGCGAACGCCCGGCGCTAAACCTTGTTCCACTTACAGAAGAAGATGATGATAAAACAGAATCTCAAAGTCACAGACCGCCGATGCCAAAAGATCACCGGGCATATAGCGTTAGATCTGTCATTGATATTCATGCTTGGAATCAAGCACAGTGGAGAGGAACAGCTTACGCTCAATTCAGCCCTTCCCAACCGCCATATATAGCGTTTCTTTTTGAAAATGAGGAAAGCGGCAGAAAAATTTTTGAGCGCTGGTTGGAACGGTTTGGTACACAGGATAAAAATGAAGAAATTTCTTTATCCATCATTCAGCGATTGCCGAAACAAAACGAGCATCACTATTGTGTTCTGATAACCTCCAAATTGCCCGAAACGAGCAACTTCAAATCAAATCAAGTGATGACAATGGCCAGTAGGTCTCTAACTATGACGCCCGACAATAGTACTAATTTAGAAAGATTTCTAAAGTCATACCGTCACTTTGGAGCATTCTACATATTACCGGCCTTATTAGGTGATTCAGGAATCCCCGAATTGCTCTTTGATCTCGCCATATTGAAGCACAATCTTACTGTTAAACTAGCAGCAAATGTTGGAGAACATGACCTTGAATCAATGGCACTTCGAATTCGAGATTTTTCCTAGTGAATCTTGGAAGGGGGTCACCCATTAAAAGGCCCTTGTCAAGAGACAGACTACTCCGTTAGGGGCTAATACCCCTTTTGCAAGGTTAATTCCGTTTTTTGCTTCGATGTAACAGTTTG
>JAOUME010000040.1 GCA_029881655.1 Deltaproteobacteria bacterium
ACGGGCGGTTCTAGTTGCCAGACTTGATAATCTTGGCAAGGGAGCCTCTGGCGCGGCCATCCAGAATATAAACCTGATGCTTGGTATTAACGAAAGTACGGGGCTGATTTAAGCTTTTATTAAAGACGGTCTCCTGCCTCTATTCAGAATGTAAATTTTATAAGAAACCGGCTTAGTAGACTTCGATATTCCAGCGTCCCTGTTCCACAAATTCAGCTTTCATTGTATTCCAATTCAGTCCATCTTTTTTCGCCCATTTATCCAGCACTTCTTCAGCCCCGCTTTCCAATCCCTTAAGGCCGCAGATGTAAAAACAAAAATGGCCTTCCTTGATGATTTCCCATATCTCCTTTTCGTTTTCCTCTAAACGGTTTTGAACATAAAACTTGTTGCCATCTTTTGTTTTTTCTTCTCTGGAAAGAGCCTGGAAGGCAAGGAAGGTTTCCTGGGTATAATATTGGCCGATGTCGTTGTTCTCTTGATTCATGTAAATTGATTCCAATCCGGTTTTCGCCCCAAAGAAGAGCCTGACCTTGCCACCCCAGGAACCTTTTTCACGGTAGATGTGCTGGATAAAAGCTCTGAAAGGAGCGATTCCGGTTCCAACCGCCAGCATGATCAGATGAACGCTGTTATCGGCAGGCAACAGCAATTTCCTGCCAGCAGGTCCTGTGATATAAACCGCGTCGGAAGGCATTAAATCGCAGACGTAATTGGAGGTCAATCCTTTTTGAAGAACACCCTGGTCGTCTTTATACATGACCCTTTTGACACAAAGTGAAACGGTCGAGGATAGTCCATCATCCCCTTTTCTTGACGAAGCTATCGAATAAAGCCTGATACGATTTTTTTTCCCATGTTCGTCTACACCGGGCACTTGGATACCGAGTGATTGACCCTCAAGATAAGATATCCCGCTACCTGAGAGATCAAAAACGATGTGTCTGATATCCTCTTCGCTTTCAACTGGGGTAAGCCGTTTATTTTCAATCACCTTTGCCTTGAAAGGATTAGATGGTTTGTAGACCTCGGTTGGTTCAGGAATAACTTTTGTTATGAGTTTCATATCACCTTTTGAAAGAATTGATCCTTATAATGGTTGAGAAAAAAAATAATCACTTTGTATCATAGTATAACGAATTTAACAAATAATCCAAGAGCTTTGTGTTTTTTGTAATAAATTTATTATGATCAAGAAATATAATTATTCATTACCCATTATGGTTGCAGAACATTGATTTAAATGCGATGAAGAAATAGAAAACGGCTCGATAAATCAATTTAAGATAAATGACGAATTTATGCCCATTAGTTACCAACCACCAGAAATAGTTCAACTTCATAGGATTCTTCCTTCAGAGCCTCTTCTTTTGATGGGGGCCGGACCTGTTCCGATCCCATATGCCGTTGCCAGAGCCAATAGCGTTGTCATCAACCATCTGGGAGAGACCATGGATCAGGTCATTGAGAGGGTCAAAATCATGGGCCAATACGCTTTTCAAACCAAGAGCGACAAAATCATGGGGGTTGCTGGCCCTTCGTCGGCAGCGATGGAAATGGGGATCGCAAACTTGTTATGGCCCGGAAAAAGAGCTTTGGTATTGGTCAACGGGACTTTCAGTCGCAGAATGGGGGAAATGGCTAGGGCTGTTGGGGCAGAAGTAGTGGAATTAGACGCGGGTGAGGTCGCACCTGTAAATGCTCAGACCGTAAAGGAGTTGCTGGGCAAGCAGAAATTCGATTTATTAACTATGGTTCAGGGCGAAACATCCTGTGGTGTGTTAAATAGAGAGTTGCCTGATATCATGAAAGTGGCAAAAGAGCATGGAATCTTAACATTGGTTGATGCAGTGTGCACCCTATCGACCATGCCGATGAAGATGGATGAATGGAACATTGATGTGGTTATTACTGGCGGGCAAAAAGGCATCTCGACCATTCCAGGCGTATCTATGATCGCTTTTTCCGGAGACGCATGGGAAGCCATACAGGAAAGAAAAGCGCCCATGAGTCACTGGTGCCTAGATGCAAGAAGAGCTTACCGTTTTTGGGGAGAACACGAATATCACTATACGGCACCGGTTCCTGGTATCTTGGCGATGCATGAAGCTTTGCGGTTAATTTGTGAAGAAACGCTTGAAAAACGTTTTGAGAGACATGAGATCAGTTCACTTGGTCTTCAGGAAGGAGTTGAGGCCATGGGATTGAAATTGTTTGTTCCCAAAGATTACCGTTTGAATGCGGTGGTTGCCATTGCGCTTCCAGAGGGGGTTGAAAGCTCTAAAGTCAGAAGCTATATGGCTAAAACTTTTAGCGTCGAAATTTCTGGGGCTTTTGGATTGAATATTATCAGGGTCGGGCAGATGGGTGAACAGTGTCGTTCTCATAATCTTTTCAAGACACTATATGCGATGGGTATGAGTTTTCGTTATGCGGGCTATCCGGTGAATTTAAGTGAGGGGATGGCAAGTCTTGAGAAAAGACTGGCCGGTGATAATGATCACTATGTTCCTTAAAATCCTGTCGATTCCAAAAATTGTTTTAGCTTAAATACTGACGTAGATGGGTCTGGTTTTTTCACCTTTGTTCAATATCTCTTTTTTGCGCTTATTCAATAAGATAAATTCTCTTCCCCAGTTGATCACCAGTTTCGCAAAGCCTGTTTCAAAGCCTAATTTTGCCGCTATATAGTTGAAATATTGTATTTCTTGTGGGCTGAGTTTGTCATCCGTCAAAGTGACGACAGCTAGAGCCATCAAAATATTGGACGCGGTTTTTCTGTCCGTTTTTAAGACCTCAAGTTGCGGCTTTTGACGGTCTTTAACCATCTCGACTATTTCGTTAACCATATCCCCATCGTCTAAAAAACTGATCGACTCTCTTAAGATGGAAAGCTCTGCGTCGGTAACTTTGCCATCCGCGACGATAATTCCTGAGATGGCTTTCGCGGACCAAATTTTTATCGGTTCGGGTAAGGTTTTGATGAAGGCAGCCGACATAATTCCTTTAAAAATGAAATTCGAAGTTCGCTTTTATTATACTGAGTTGTCTTTTAATTCAATAATCTTTAATTTCTTTCCAAAAAGCAAGATAATGTTTAGTTTGATATGAATGGATTGCTTTTAATTTTATTATTTTCCTCTATTTGATCATCAAAAAATGCAAGAAGGGCTGTCACAATCGAAAAGGCAAATTTATATTATGATTGCTTTGCTGTTTCTTTTGTTGTTTCTTTTTGTCAATTCGCTGGTTTTTGGCTCAGTCCCTCTATCTTTTAGTGATGTTATAGGATTGTTATTATTTCAGGAGCCTCGTAACCTTGAAGTCAGTACGATTATTTTACAGTTCCGCCTTCCCAGATCGGCAACCGCTGTTTTGGCAGGAGTTGCCTTATCACTCAGCGGACTTTTAATGCAGACTTTCTTTAAAAATCCCCTGGCCGGTCCCTACGTGCTTGGAATCAATTCCGGCGCGAGTTTTGGTGTGGCTTTGATTATCTTTTGCGGCTCTTTATTCCCTCTAGGATTTTTTTTTAGCGGGGTGACCCGGATCGCGGCGGCTTTTTTGGGTGCTGTTTTCGTTTTTGTGCTGGTTTTTATGATTTCAGAACGATTAAAAAATAAGATGACGTTGTTGATTGTGGGTATCATGATCGGCTATTTTACCAGCGGCTTGGTCAGTCTTTTGATTTTTTTTAGTAGAGCGAGCGAAATCCAGTCATTTTTGTTCTGGACGTTTGGCAGTTTTAGAGGAGTTGGTTTTAATCAACTGGCTTATTTCCTGCCAAGTGTAATTGTGGGTGTTTTATTTGCTCTTTGGGCTATCAAACCCATGAACAGTCTTTTATTGGGAGAAGACTATGCGGCGAGTATGGGGGTCGATATTAAGGCCACAAAAAAAAAGATCATTCTCAGTGGTTCTATACTGACCGGAACAACGACCGCCTTCTGTGGTCCCATCGCTTTTTTGGGGATAGCGGTACCTCATCTTTGCCGTTGGTTTTTTCATACCTCAAACCACAGAGTTTTGTTTCCGGCAGTCATTTTGATGGGTGCGGATATCGCTTTATTGGCCGAGATCATAGCTCAGTTGCCTGGAAGCGGCCTCACTTTGCCCCTGAATGCGGTGACAGCCCTTTTGGGTGCCCCGGTCGTGATTTGGGTGATTTTCTTTAAAAAGAATATCTAGCTTATTTTATGGAATTATATAAAACCGACGGACTTACGATTGGTTATAAGAAAACTTTTGGAGAAACCATTCTTGGTGAGAATTTTGAGCTAAGACTTTCTAAAGGTGAAATGGTCTGTGTCTTGGGCCCCAATGGCGTGGGTAAATCGACCCTGCTTAAGACCATGGCTGGACTTCATACGCCTCTTATGGGAAAGGCTTATCTCATGGGCATGGATGTTCACGGTCTAAGGAAAGATCAACTGGCCAGGAAAGTAGCGGTTGTTTTAACTGAGCGGATTGATGCGGTTTCGATGACGGGCTTTGAGTTTGTGAGTTTGGGGCGATATCCCTATACAGGAGGGCTGGGCAAACTGAGAGAAAGAGATATTAATGTGGTATTGAAAGTCATGAGAGAAACCGGAACCATTGAATTTAGGGATATTGCCGTTGGAAAGTTGAGTGATGGTGAAAGGCAGAAGGTTTTAGTCGCCAGAGCTTTGGCTCAGGAGCCTGTTTTATTGATTCTTGATGAGCCAATGATTTTTTTGGATATTACTAGAAAGTTTGAATTGTTTCAAATGTTAAGGACACTGTCTGTACAAAAAAAGATGTCAATTTTATTGTCCACGCACGATATCGACACGGCACTAAGGTTTGCTGACCGTCTATGGCTTTTTGGTTCCGAAAAAAAAATTACCGCTGGCTCCCCTGAGGATTTGATGCTTAAAAAGGCAGTGCATGATTTGTTCAAAGACCCTTTGATTCAGTATGATAAAACGAATGGATGCTTTTTACAGAAGCCACAATTTATTAAAAAAGCCTATTTGGTAGGAGAGGAGGATTATATTTATTGGACTCGGCGGGTTTTGGAGAGAAAAGGTTTTGCTGTCAGTTTAAATCAGAGTGATGGCACTTTAAAAGTTCAGGTTCAATTAGAGGATGGTTTGCCCGTATGGAAGGTTGTTTATCAAGATGGGAGAAATGTTTTTCACAGTTTATTGGAAATGGGAGATTTTTTGGAGATGATTCGGGAGGATTGTTTGAAAAACTGACAGGTTTTAACCAAGCGACCGAAATTTCATGGTAGAAGATCGAACTGTAGCTCCCCCGCATAAAAACCCTCCTTTGAATCTTTGAGATGCCCATTTCATGCCCTCCGGCCAGCCCTGCGGCTTCCCATATCCGACTAAAAACACAGACAATAATAATATATTAAAATAACTCTTAAGTTTTTTGACAAATCCGCCGAAAGAGAATTAGCCGGGAAAGGTTTTACGCGGCTCAGGTTCATTGAAAATTTGGTTAAAGCGTTACTTTGAAATAAGATAAGGAATTAGCGCTTTTTTATGGGGCAGGTCGAAGCCTTGGAATAGTAATTGAAACTCTATGAGTGATAGAAAATCAATTATGATTTAACAATAACCTCAAGAGCTTTTACTAAGTCTTAAAAAAAAATACGTTCGCCTTATTTCGTAATGAGTTAGGGTAGGATGTCGTTTCCTTTTTTTGATGAGAAAAGCCGGATGCCTGAGAAATCGGGGGAACAATGAGGGGTTATTACCTGTAAAAATAACGGGGTTGGAACATATTGCCGTTTCCACGCCCTTATTATGGGAAAATTATGTCTTCTGACGTTAGTGCTTTTGCGGTAACCGGTCTCGCATCCAACATGGATACGAAGGCCATTGTCGATAAGATGATCGCGGCTGAAAAAAAGAAAATCGAGCCAATCGTCAAAAGACAAGAGAGCAAAAGCCTTGAGCTGGACGCATGGAAACAGGTCAAGGGCTACCTGGAGACTGTCCAATCAACATCCGAGGTTATAACGAAAAAATCCCTATGGGACGGTAAAATCGTAACCTCGAGCAATCCTGATGTTGTAGAGGCGATCGGGACATCGGGCGCAAAGCCGGGCAAACATACCCTGGTGGTGGATAAGCTCGCTTTGAATCACCAGATTGCCTCACAGAATTTTTCGGCCAAGGAGGATTCGGTCGGACGAGGCCAAGTCGTCGTCAAGATTGGGGACTCTGAAGAGTATAAAATCACCATCGATCAGACCAACGATACGGTTCAGGGATTTGTCGACGCCATCCAGGCATTGGATGCGGGACTCTCGGCCAGTATTATCAAGACGGGTAACAAGGAGAGGCCGTTTCAAATCGTGCTGACTAGTAAAAAGACTGGTCTGGATGGGAAACTGACCATTTTGGTTGACCTCAAGGGTGAAGGCGAGCCTCCGACATTTGATCCCTATTACATGCAGCCTGGAAAATGGCAGGGAATCCATAAGGATAAAACGGCTCCTAAACCCACAGGTACTGGCGCGTCAACAGCGGTTCCCGAATTTATCGGGAACTATACCGGCGAGGAACCTTTAGATATGAAGTTTACGGTCGTCAATACAGGAATCGTCGGGGTCAGCGAGAGCCTTCGTTTGCGCTGGGAGGATAATCAGGATCGCTTCGGTTATCTGGATATGGGTTCTTTTAACTACACTCCAGGCGAGCCGATCGCGGTCGTTGACGGGATTTCGCTCATCTTGAGTGACGGTGAGGTCATCGTCAACGATACTTTTACCGTCAAGGCAAAGCAGCAGGAACCCGACATGTTCTGGTGGAAAAGCGACGAAGAGCGCATGGCCAAAATAGAACAGCCCAGTTCATGGGGCAGACAGCTGACTGATGGTGGGCCGATTATCACGGGAAAGTACGAAAGCAATGAAGACGACTTCTTTACCATGAAAGTCGTTGGTAGCGGACAGATCGGACAGGCCGATGACTTGCGGATCGTGTATGAATCCGAAAACGGGTTGAAGGGAACCCTCTTCATAGGAAAAGGCTATAACCCAGGGACAAAGCTTTCCATGGGAAAGGGGCTTGAGCTGAGCTTGAAACCCGGTCTGCTTCAAGACGGGGATTATTCAACCTTCGAGTTTCAGTCGGAGTCCACTGAGGATTACTGGTGGCTTGAAGAAACCGAAAGAAAAGAGGGCCAAAGGATCAGCAATATTACCAACTGGATTCGCGAAGAAGAGGAAGAGGATGAAGATACAGGCCGTGTCAAAAAACCGACTGGCGCAAGGATAAGTAATGCGGATAAGTCGATCGTCGGGAAATATACCGATTTTGAATCGAAAGCCTATACCTTCACGGCTCTAAAAAGCGGCTCGGTCGGAACGACCCAGGATCTGGAATTACGCTGGGAGGATACTAAGGGAAACACCGGAGTTCTTAACATCGGTGAAGGTTATATTCCTGGAACGCCGCTGGAATTTGACTCGGGGCTGGGGCTGATTTTACAGCCAGGCAGTGTCTTTGAGACTGATTCGTTCAGTTTCAGGACTTTTTCCCCGGTTATACAGCCACCCCAGGACGCCGAAGTGCGTCTGGGAGCGACGGAGTTGGGGGGAGGACTACTGATCACTAACCCGACCAACACCTTAGAAGATGTTATCGAAGGCGTGAAACTGAATTTGGTAACCTCTCACGAGAAACCGGTTACTATCAGCATTCGGGGAGATACTGAAAAGGCTTTGGGTGGAATCAAGGATTTTGTCAACGCCTATAACGCCATGTTGATGTATTTCCAGGATGTGACCAAGTACGATCAGGATTCCGGCGCGGCGGGAGCTTTGCAGGGTGATCGGAATCTGCCGAGAATTCAGAGGGAGACCAGCCGGATATTTATCGATCCCATCAGGGGACTGGATACTAAACACAACCAGCTGGTGTCGATCGGACTGAAGATTAGTAAAGATGGCAAGATAGAGTTGGATGAGGAGAAACTGACTAACACGATTAATGATAATCTGACAACGGTTTCAAATCTATTTCGTAGCATTGGAACGACCGAAAATAGCGGGGTAACTTATTTGAGTTCAAGTGAAAAGACTCAGATTAGTGGCGAGGAAGGGTATGATATCGATATCATCCAAGCGGCCTCAAGGGGTTATTACACCACCAAGCCTAATTTGGGTCCAATTGAGATCAACGATCAAAATAAAAGGCTTTACGTCAAGATCAACGGCCGGGAATCAGAGGAACTTGAGCTGGAAAAGGGACTCTATACCATTGAACAAATAGCTAAAAACCTTCAGCAGTTGATCGTAAAGGATAAAAATATCGGCAGACTGAATGTTACGGTAACTTCTGCCGAAGGGAAACTGACCATCACCTCGAACGTGTCCGGAAGCCGTTCCACGGTATCGATACGTTCAGCGAGCGGTACAGAGGAACAAGAGCATTTTATCCTAGGGGGTGAAGAGGTTGAAGGTAAAAACGTACAGGGAAGAATCGATAATGTTGAAATGGAGGGAAACGGTCAGATTCTGACTGGCAAGAAAGGAACGAGGTACGAGGGCTTAAAACTATATGCCTCTTTAAGCCAAAGTCAGATTGGTGAAGGCGCCGAGGCCAATATGATCTTCACCAAAGGAGTCGCCGCAAAGGTAAAAGACTATATCGACGGCCTGATGGATAAAGAGCATGGGGCATTAGGGATTTACACCAAGAACGTAAAGGAACAGTTAAAGGGATTTGAAAAGGAAGTCAAAATCCTGGATGAAAGAATCCAGAAGAAAAGAGAAAAAATGTCACTTAAGTTCGCGAGAATGGAGGCTAAGCTCGGCCAGTTAAAATCCGAGCAGAATTATCTTACAAATCAGATAAGTAAGCTTGGATAGAGTTGAAAATTAATTTTATCTATAAGACCGAATGACCCGCTAGGGGGTATTTCCGATCTTCCTGAGAAAAGGCGGATCAATTATTTTTCATAGTGGACAGGTTATCTGCTTAGTAACTTAAATTCAGGCAGACAGTTTTTTTAACATCCCTGTTTTGGGACCCAAGTAGAGTATAGAGGTGATATGAACCCATATTTAAAAAGCAATAACGCCTATAAAAAAGCGGCTGTGACGACTCAGGACCAAGGATCTTTGATTTTAATGCTCTTTGACGGAGGAATCCGTTTTTTAAAGGCCGCGATTAAAAAGATCGAAGAGAAGGACCTGGAACAGGCCCATCACAATATCATCAAGGGGAAGGATATCGTCTCGGAACTGATCGCGTCTCTTAATGTAGATGATACCGGAGATGTCGGCAATAACCTCAAAACGATTTATGTCTTTATCTATAACAAGCTCATTGATGCGAATATTCAAAAAGATGCGAATCTGATTAAAGAAATTATAGTCCTTTTAGATGAGCTAAGAGGTGGGTGGAGGCATGTGGTCAACCACAAGAAAGAAGCCGCGAAATCTCAAAACTTCAACTCGAGAGGTGCGGTAAAACCGATCGAAATAAAAGGATGATTCATCGCTTATAACTGCTTGATAAAGACAGATTATATAAATTCAAAGAAGCTTTTCAAGGAAGGATTTGAATATTTCTTTCTTAACCCGGCTCAGAAGGGAAATAAGAAATAGGATGAATAATTGCCAACTTTGAAATCCGATTTCAGGGGAGGGCAAAGATAGTTCATTTACAATAAAACGCGCCAGATAATAGACTTTTTTGATAAAGTCTGATGGATATCTGGAATTTATTTATCAAATCGAGTGGATTGGTGTGCCCTTTTTAGGCGGTTTTAACCTGAAGGCTGGATACAGTTCTGGGATTGACGCTTGATAGTGGAATTAATCCGTCTGCCGTTTGCTCGTTAATACCGGGACTGGATTGGTTTGCCAAGTAATGGCTTTGAGGCAGATTGGCATGACCACTGTTTTCTGGCAGGTTTTTAAATAGGGATGTATCGCGTGTCGCGGTCATATTGAAAATCGGTCAGTGTTATTTTTTGTGATTATGAGTTACCCATCTGTCAAGAAAGAGAAAGTGATTAATGGCTTCATCCATGAATCCATCGATCAACTTCACAACGGTCTTGACTTATGAGTTTACGAATTAATCATATAGATGTTTATGCTATAATTATGCCTTTGCGCTCATTTTTACAGGGAGGTGAAAATGAAAAATAAACTCGTTGTCAGTTCTAATGTTAGTAACAAGGAAGATAAAAGGATTATCAAGCTATGCTTTGATTCGAAATCCATCAGTAAGATCGAACCAGGGCTAAAAATGCTCTTTGCCCAGAACGACGCACCTGTCTTTGTGACGGTGGCTGAAAATACAATGGATGGCTATTATTCGAATTTTGATGATTAATATTCAGCGAGCGCTTAACAGGTTATATAATTTTTAAACCGAATCCGGCAGGGCAAGGATGGGGTACAGGACTTGGTTTGTTTTAAAGGATCTTATTTTAAGATCTATCGTTCATCTTAAAAGGAGGTTGCCTATGATGTGATTTTTAGAAGATTTTTTCAAGCTGAGTTATACTGGCAGTTGCCGAATCAAACAAGATCGGTAAATAGCCGGTTTGATTCGGGAGCTGCCTGAATCACGTCTTTTTGACGTAGTTGAGTTTGTGGCTCTTTCTTCGGCTGTGGTTTGTCTTTTTGACACTTGGATCATTTATCAAGCGTCCAGAAAGGCTCCGGTGCATTTTATCAAACATTACCAGTGTTTTATAGAATAATCAGGGTTAGATCCAGTCATAAGAACTCGGAAACTTGCCAATAATTTGGCTTTGTAACTGGTAGGGATACCAGCGAAAATCTTCACAAGGAGAGTGTTATGACTTTGCGAATTAATCATAACATCAGCGCTATTAACGCGCACCGCAGCTTGGAAGTCAACGACCACGACCTCAGCAAGTCATTGAGGAGGTTGTCGTCGGGATTAGCGATCAACCACGCGGCAGATGGACCTGCAAGTTTGGTGATTTCTGAGCAGATGCGCGCGCAGGTCGCGGGGTTAAACCAGGCGATCAACAACTCCGAGACGGCGATTTCCTTGGTACAAACGGCTGAAGGAGCCTTTCACGAACTCAATAGTATGCTGATTCAGATGAGACAGCTTGCTATACACGCAGCGAATGAAGGGGTTAACGATCAAGTTATGCTTCAAGCCGATCAACAGGAAATCGATAATATTATTGCCGCTATGGACCGAATCGCTAAGCAGACCCAGTTTGGAGCCAGAAGGCTTCTGGATGGGTCAAACGGAGCGAACGGAACAGCGACCGGCAATGACTTGGAATTCGTGAGAGCCAGTACGGCTACCAACGAATCCAAGGGCGGAAGTTATGACGTCACGATCACCCAGAACGCAAGCCGATCTTACGTTCAAGGAACAACAGCCTTGGACATGGATATGGTGAAAGCTGGGGAAAGCTTGACGATTATCGAAGGTGGTAAAAGTGTTACCTATAAAACCAGAGAGGAAGACACGGTTGATACCGCTGTCCAGAATCTGGTGGCCGCGGTCGAAAGAGCGGAGCTAAAGGTAAACGTAACCGTGGATGAGTCGGGCCATATAAGGATCGAGCATACCGATTACGGGAAAAAACCGGAATTTCAGGTCTCCAGTACAACCGCAGGGGTCTTGTCTCAGCAAGCGGGTATTATCGAGCAGTCCACAGATGGTCTCGATATTGCCGGAATGCTTAACGGCGAGGCCGCAAACGGTGTTGGACAAATCCTTACTGGTCAGGCCGGAGCCCAAAATGTGGACGGATTGGTAGTCCGCTATTCGGGTATAGCCGGGGATGGAGCTTTGCCAAATGAGGGGGTTAAAGTAGGAAGTGTCTACGTTTCCCAAAATTCTTTGACTTTCCAGATCGGGGGTAACCGCGGGCAGCATGTCGGGATTTCTCTGTTTGAGACATCTGCGGACAATCTGGCCAAAGGTATTAAAAACAAAAGCGGTTTCAGACGGTTATCGGATGTCAGTGTGCTTGATTCGGAAATGGCTCAGGATACCTTGTTAATGATAGACAGGGCAGTCAACGAGATCACGACCATTCGGGCGGAATTGGGAGCCTTTCAGAAGAATACCCTGGAGGGAAACCTTAATAACTTGCGTATTGCGACGGAGAACTTGACCGCTGCCGAATCCATCATCCGTGATGTGGATATGGCGGCTGAGATGGCGACTTTTACGAGGAACCAGATCATGACCGAATCGGCGACTGCGATGTTAGCGCAGGCGAACCAAGTACCTAAAGCTGTGCTGAAGTTACTGAATTAGTTTAAACGATAAGGGGGGCCTATGGTCCCCTCTTTAAAGGGAGGGCTATTTCATGACCAAGCAGAGCCTAAGGGGTGTTATGTTTGTTTTTATAGCACTTAGAGTAAACATTTTAGATGACATATGGATGGAGGGGTAACGGGGCTTTGACGGCTGCCGCGAGCCCCAGTATGTCTGTGGACATGAGTTTCACGGGGGCCGCTAGTTCAGGAAGAACTACATTTGTTCCAAAGGGAGGGAATCCTGAATGTGCTTCCATGTCACTTTTTTTTTAAAAGTGACATTTATTGAGTCTTTTTTGACATGGAGGTCAATAGTCTCGTTTAATTCATACGTTCATTTAAAATGGAGTATTGTTATGAGTTTACGAATTAATCATAATACTGCCAGCTTGAACGCGCATAGAAACTTGAACCAGAACGATTCGATGGTGTCAAAATCATTGGAACGTTTAAGTTCGGGACTGAAAATCAACAGGGCTGGGGATGCTCCGGCGTCCCTTGTTGCTTCCGAGCAGATGCGAAGTCAGATCGCCAGTATTGAACAGGCGATCCGCAACTCTGAGGTTTCGGTATCTATGGTGCAGACAGCTGAAGGTGCCTTGGCTGAGGTGAACAACATGCTGGTTACAATTCGCCAGCTTTCAATTCATGCGGCCAACGAAGGCGCTAACGATGATGTCATGCTTGCAGCCGATCAATTGGAAATCGACAACTTGCTTTCCGCAATTGATCGGATTTCAACCTCGACAGAGTTTGGTTCTAGAAAGTTGTTGGATGGCTCCAACGGGGTATCCGGTATTGCCATTGGAGGTGGTCTTCAGTTTGTAAAGGCAACGACCAAGACTCAGGATTCGAAGGATGATAGTTATGAAGTAACTATCAGTCAGTTATCGAGTCAGGCGTCTTTGTCAGGTACAGCCGCCTTAACAGAAGACATAATCAAAAATGGAGAAAGACTTTCCGTTACTGAGGGTGGTAAGACCGCCACCTATATCACCAAGGAAACCGATACGGCTTCCTCGGTAGTGCAGAATTTTAATGCTGTCGCTAAAAAAGCGGGTCTTGATGTTATGATCACGTCTGACGATAGCGACATGATTCAGATTACGCACAATCAGTACGGAAAGAAACACTCCTTTAAGGCATCCAGTAGCTCGTCCGGTATCGTGTCCCAGACTGCAGGGACCTTTCAGGAAGCCATGTCAGGTAGTGATCTGCAAGGCAAGATCAACGGTGAGGCAACCATCGGTGATGGTGATACCATTACAGGTATCCGTGGAAACGCGAACACTGATGGTTTGACGGTTAGATTCACCGGGCAGGATGATCTGCAGGTAACTCCGGAAGGAGTCTCCGTGGGTCGGGTCAATGTTTCTCAGAACTCGTTGACGTTTCAGGTTGGCCCTGGTCAGGGACAAACTGTTAACGTAGCTCTGCAGAATACATCGTCCAGCCAGCTCGGCACGGGTATTCGTAATGAAAGCAAATTCCTGTCGCTTTCTGACGTGGATGTTACATCCGCACAGAAGTCGCAGGATACGGTGACATTAGTGGATACCGCCATCAATGAAGTTACAAAGCTTCGAGCGGATTTGGGTTCCTTCCAAAAGAACATCTTGGAAGCCAACCTCGCAAATCTTCGCATCGCGAACGAGAACATGGTCGCGGCGGAGTCGAGCATCCGTGATACGGATGTCGCTTTGGAGATGGCAGAATTTACCCGGAGGGATCTGATGTTAAGATCGGCTTCGGCAATGGTCGCTCAGGCAAACCAGGTTCCAAGCAAGGTGATGAATTTGCTGATGGACTAGGTTTTTTGGCAGCTAATTTGGACAAGGAGTAAAATCACCTTTGGCTTGCTGAGATGAGGGCATACCCCGCTTTTGTCTCAGCGGTCAAAGGTTTTTTCAAATCTCTGGATTTTCCGGTTTTTCCATGAACTTAACTTGTAATCGGGTTGCTCCAGCTTTTCCACCGAGTTCTTCAACAATTTCTTATCACCCATGAAAAGCGTCTTGATCCCGGCGAGGTTTCCGGAGATTATGTCCGAAACACTGTTACCGTAATAGATAGCCTGCGAGGGGTTGACCGTTTGTATTTCCATTAACTTCAGGATGATGAAGGGTGAAGGTTTTTTTTGATCTGGTTTAAATCGACTTGAAACGTAAACGTTTTTTTTTGGAAAATAACTGTTGAGTTTTGTCAGTCTCATTTTTTTCATCTGATTTTCGAAATTGCCGTTGCTAATGATGAAAAGTTGTTTTTTTTGTTTAGCCAGAAGATCCAAGTATTTAAAAACGCCCTCGAAAACAGTCAGGTTTTCCCAAAAAACTTTTTCGTAAATCCTTAAAAGCCGTTCGGTTTTTTTCTCAATTTCATTTTTAGCAAAAGATTCCTGAATTAAAAAAGCCTTAAAATATTCCTTGGGGAACGCTGAGGAAAAATGAGCCGTAAGTTTTTTTAGTCGGTTGATTTTGATTATCAAATCATCTTGATCGCTATCAGGGTAGATTTCCTCAAGAGCTTTTCGTTGCGACAGAAAATAGGCAAATCGAGTGTTAATCAGGGTATCGTCAAGGTCGAAAATATGGTATGTTAACTCAAGGATTTCTTTCATCCAACCGTTACGGATTTGGCCAAGTTCCGGGGTTTGTCGATGTTCAGTCCCAGATGCAAAGCGGAATAGTAAGAAAAAAGCTGAGCCATGACCAGTTCGATCAAAGGGGTTAGTTCGGAATGAATTTTCGGAATGACAAAATAGTAATCCAGGAGTTCCTTCGTCTTGGTATCATCCTCCAAGCAAAAGGAAACCACTTTTCCTTTCCTGGTCTTGACCTCCTCAATCGCCATCAGGGTCGATTCAAACAGATGGGTTTTTTCTCTGGAAGGCAGGAAGAAAAGACTGTAAAGATTCTCATCCACCATGGCCAGGGTTCCATGCTTTAAAAAACCGGAAGGCAAACCTTCTGCGTGCAGGTAGGTGACTTCTTTCATCTTCAATGCCGATTCAAGCGCGATAGGATAATAAATCCCCTTTCCCATAAAGAGCCAGTTATTGATATTCGAGGTTTCCATAGCCAGACCACGTATGAAGCCGGATTCTTCATTAAGAACTTTTTCGATGATTTCAGCGAATTCATGGAGGTGGTCATGGAAAGCGTCAGCTTCTTTTTGAGTTAATTTATTTCTGAGGACACCGACTCTCAAGGCAACCTGCCAGAGAATAATGATCTGGGACAAGGCCGCCTTGGTCGATACCACGCAAATCTCAGGTCCGGACTGTTGATAGATACAGTGATCCACGGTTTGGCTGATAGATGAACCAACGACGTTGACGATAGCCGAGGTGGATGCCCCGCAGTTTTTGGCGGCTCTGATCGCCATTCTCGTATCGTAGGTTTCCCCACTTTGGGATAAAAACAAGACATGGTGGTCTTTCTTGACGGGAATCAGGTTCGGGTACTCATCTGATGAAATAGCCGGAACATACATATTGGCGAATTTTGAAAACAAATAGGTTCCGATCATCGCGATATAGTAGGTTGTGCCAACGCCTACGCAGAAGGACTGTTCCTTGTTGATAAATTTTCGGGCGATTTCCTCAAGCTGGTCGGTTTGGATCTGGAGCGCGTTTCTGATGGTTTGAGGCTGGTCAAATATTTCCTTAAGCATATAATGAGAAAAGCCTCCCCGACGGGCGGTTTCCCGGTCCCATTTCACCTTGATGACTTCCTTGAGGATTTTATTCCGGTTGGAAAGCTTTTTTACTTCATAGCTGTCCTTGGTCATGATCACGTATTCGAAATCGCCAAGCAAGATCGTATCCTTGGTTTCAGATATAAATGCGTTAATATCCGAACTGATATAGTTTGTGCCGTCATTGACACCGATTACCAAAGGCGAGTCTTTTTTTACAGCATAGATCACACCGGGGTTATAATTGGTGATCATCGCTATGGCATAAGAGCCCTCAATTTTTTTCAAAGATTCGCAAAAGGCATCTTCGATATTCTGTGATTTTCGATATTCATCCTGCAAAAGATTAGAAAATACTTCGGTATCCGTCGTGGATTTAAAAAGATAACCTTTTTGTATCAATTCTTCTTTGAGATCCTGATAATTGGAGAAGATGCCGTTATGAACAATGGCAAAATTATTATCATTGGATGGATGCGGATGAGAGTTTTCCATTGTGACACCGCCATGAGTCGCCCAGCGGGTATGAGCGATCCCAGTGCTTCCTTTCATACTTAAAAAGTCAACTTTATGATTGACTTCATTGACGTTGCCGATATTTTTTTTGTGCTGGATTTGCACTCCATCATAAATCGACATACCGCAGGAGTCATATCCCCTGTATTCTAAATTCAAAAGCGTATTAAGGAGTTTGCTCGCAACCTGTTTATGGCTGGCAATCGCGCTGATTCCACACATATTGTATTATTGGTTTGAATTTAAAGTCTTAATGATTTCATCATTAATCGAAATTTTATCAGCTATCTTGGTCTCCGGTGGGATAATGGTACCAGGAGCGATGGTATTTCCGGTTCCAATGGTTGAGTTATCCCCAATCAACACCCCCAGTTTCGGCATTTTAGTGTTGATCGGCTTTGAACCGGGCGGTCTTAACAAAATATCGTGACCTTCGGGATCATAATTAACCGTCATGATTCCCGAACCCAAATTGACATTTTCCCCGATAACGCTATCACCTAAAAAAGAAAGCCTGCCGATCGTCGAGTTCCCAAATAAAACCGTATTTTTGATTTCAGTACCATAGCCTATTTTCGAGTTGGGACCAATCGATGAATTTTTTCTGATCAGACAATTATTCCCGATATAAACATTAGACCCTATATAGCAGGGTCCCACTATTTTCGTTCCGGAACTGATATGGACATTTTCCTCCATCTTGACCACGCCGCTGATATTGACGTTAGATTCGATGTTAACACTTGCTGGAATCATCGATCTATTCCAAGGCTCGATCATCAGGCGGTTTGCGGCTAGAATAAACCAAGGCCTGCTGATGTCGATCCAGTTATCCTCCCAAAGGGAAGCCTCAATGTCACCGCTATCGATAAGATGCTGAAAAAGAAGAACGATTTCCTTATTCAACTCTCTGAGTTTTTTAAAGCAATCTCTAGATAAGATAAAGCTGCCGCCAAAAATATAATTTGATAGTCTTGTACCAGTGGGTTTTTCAAGTAGTTTGGTGATCTTCATGTTGTGGCTTAGATATATATTGCCATAGGAGCCTTCTGAAGATGGGTGGGTGATGGTGGCCAAGGTACATGGCTTTGATCTTTTAAAACGGTTTAAAAGATGAGTATAGGGATTGCCAGCCATAAGGGCATCGCCGTAGACCAATAAAAAATGCTCATCGTCTCCAACCACATTTTCCGCCAGGGATACGGCATGACCAATTCCAAGTTCTTTAGGTTGAACGATGTAATCAAGCCTGATTCCCAAAGATTTTCCGTACTGGAAAAACTGTTGGATTA
>JAOUME010000041.1 GCA_029881655.1 Deltaproteobacteria bacterium
CTTCTTTTCCATTTCCGGACATTACTTGGACCTCCGTTATACGCAGCCAGCGTATAATACAAATTCCCGTCATACCTTTTTAGCAGACCTTCCAGATACTTGATCCCCAACCTGAGATTCGTCTCGGGATGAACCAAATTACGGGTTTTAACTTTCAAACCGATTTTACGTCCAACATATTTAGCTGTTTTTGGCATCAATTGTAATAGCCCAACCGCTCCTGCCCCTGATTTAACCGATGGTCTGAATGTGGACTCTTCTCTCATTATAGCAAACACCAATTTTTCTGGGACTTTATATTTATTCGCGTAATTTTTTACAGATTCTTGAAATGCAAGGGGATAAAAATATGTCAACAGATTGATATTTTTATTAAAATCATCTTTGAGTTCCTCCTGGAATCGATTTTTAAGTAATTTTTGCAATATGTAATATTGCTTGTTTTTCTTTAACAGGTCAGCGATCTGAAGCAAAAATGGATGTTCATCACTATCTAAATATTCCTTTTCAACCAAAAAACTTGCCAAATTATCCTCATTGAGAGAATAGAGCATGTCTATTACTTCAGCCAGTTGTCTCTGACGGATATCGGTTTGAGGGAATAAGGCTCCCTTTCGCCCATTTGATTTTAGATCAGTTTTTGCGACATTTCCTGAAATATAAGTCTTCAAACCATAATAGGTCCAGGGATTTTTTTGATAACAATCCGGTTCATCGGCTAACCTAGAACCGTTAATTTTTTGCCTCCAATAACAATATTTGGCTTCATCCTCCGGATGCGCGAAATCATAGTTTTGGGACCATTTCAGTATCGCATCTGCCTTTTTTTCTTCGCCTAACTCCAAGTAGATCCGAAATAGTTTCCATTTGATTTCAGCCTGGGCATCTCTATCAAATAATTCCTGCTTAACAAAAGACAATATATTCTCGCTTTTCTTAAACTCGCCTTTCCAAAAGAAAAACCCCCCCAATAACACCAAATTCCGATGATATTGCTTTTCGTCAATTAATTCCCTCAAAACATTTAACACTTCCAATGCCTGATCACCTTTTCTTTTTTTAAGTAAAATCTCAAACTCATAAGACTTGATGTCTTTGGGTGTCAATTGAAAGAAACTTTGGTTTTTTGTTGAACGCAAAACTCTTAAAGCCCGTGAATAATATCTTCTTCGCATGAGAGAGTCAAAATAAATATCCCGGGTTTGAATAAAGATCGATTTATCGGCATTTTTTAAATAGGGAAGAAACAGAGGAATGTTCTTGAGGCAATAACTTAAGTTGCCGAGTTTATACTGCCTTTTGAAGTGCTTTAAAACCGCTCTGTCATAAAAAACGATATTCTTCTTAATCTTTTTCGCTATCTTACGGTATTTTTTTTGAAGCCTGGTAATATCGATACTCTCCCATAAAATGACCATAGCTTCCTCTTCCTCATGACTTCCCTTCTCATTCAATCTGATATAGAGCTTTAAGATACCGGCACTTTTACGAAACTCCTCTTCATTGAAGATCAATTTTTTTAAAACCCTTCTCAAAAGATCTCGGTCACTGCTTTTTCCGTAATGGTGGACGATAAAGTTCTTCATCTCCGGAATAAGCAACGGCGTAATCATCTCTGAGTTTCTATTTCCTAGATAACGCAACAAACCGTCAATGTCTTTTAACTTCATAAACAACTTTATTTTCTCATATTCGATTAACTCCTCAAATCCTTCCTTGGGTTCTTTTTCAAGAAGCGTCAATATATCCAGAGCCTGTTCAAAGTCATTTAGGTTATAATAGGATTTGTAAAGAAGATAAAGCTTTGGAAGGTTGTCCGCCGGGCTGATATTTTTTAAGACCTGAATAACCAACTCATACTTATTCGCGTTATATTGTTTAATCAAAGGGGAATAATCTGTAATTGCCTGAACATTTAGACCTGGAGAAATAAATAAAACGAGAAAAACACCAAAATAACTTGAATATTTTAATTTCATTGGTAAAATAATCTCACTGAGAAAGTCGATTAACTCATTTGTTAAACCATGCAACTAAAAGAATTCATTCCTGGGGATACCTACTATCAAAGACAAATGGATCGGATTACGTCTTTTGATAAAAGGAGCCTTCCCCACTTTCAAACAGAAATAAGGCGTAACGGGAAAAAATTCTACATGAATGAATGTCATTACAACTTACTATTTTGTAACACAAATGTCAGTTATCTTCAACGTGAACAGCGAAATATTTTCTTTGACCATCATAATAAATTTCACCCAGTTGACCCTGAAAACTGGGTTGCCAGTCCTACAAGTCTCACCCATTCTTTTGAGCAATTAATTCGGAATATAAGGATTAATTTTAAGCTAAAGCCCTCTAACCTGATTTCAACGGCGCGCTTAATTGAGATCAAATGCCATGAGCAGGACTACAAAATACCGCAAATCGAGGCTTTTGAAAGAATAACCTCTTGGGGCCATTTAGTGGATGTATTCTTGTCGCTAGAAGATTCATCAAACGATTACCGATTTGAACTGCTACTTGCCTTAATTACGCAATCAGCTAAACGTTTCGGTTCAATTTTAACATCGATTTAAAAGGTGGTGGGGGTCCCTTCGATAATAGGATTAAAGAACGGGCAGTTTTAGTATAAATCTGTTCTTAACGACTTCTACTAAGTGGATTTCTTGATTTTTTTTGCCTCGGCTGGTTTCATCTTAGGTTTTTCTTCAGTTACCTTCTCATCAGATTTCTTGGCTTTTGCCGCCTTAACTTTAAGCTCAGCTTTAGTTTTGGCTTTTTTTTCAGTAACGGGTTTTTCTTCCTTGGCAGTTTTTTTGCCACCCTTGATTTTCAACTTGCCTTTGGATTCGCCCTCTGGCAACAACTCCTTCTTCAAGTCTTTAATGTCACTAGTCGTTTTTTTTGTCTTTTCATCAGTCTTTCCCTCAATGTCAACCATCTGGATCAAAGCCAATTTCGCATTATCTCCCAACCGTTGCCCGATCCTGAAAATGCGTGTATAACCACCGTTTCGTTGAGCATATAAAGGTCCATAATCGTCAAACAGCTTTGTGATCGCCTTCTTGGTTTTTACAAAAGACATAGCCTGTCTTCTGGCATGCAAATCCCCTTTCTTGGCGAATCCAATCATCTTATCGAAATACTTTCTCATCTCCTTGGCTCTTCTCAGGGTCGTTTTAATTTCCCCGTTTTCTAATAGAGACGTAACAAGGTTTCTGATCAAAGCCTTCCGGTGACTGGTTGTTACGTTAAGGCGTTTCCCGGCCTTTAAATGGCGCATTTTTTAACTCTTTTACGATATGTTATCTAAATTGGTTCTTAGCTCTTTAGTACCCGCTACTGTTTGAAGCTTTGGAATCGAAATTTTCCAACTTCATTCCCAGGGTAAGTCCCATCGAAGCTAAGACCGTCTTGATTTCCTGTAGCGATTTCCTGCCAAAATTCTTGGTTTTGAGCATCTCAGCTTCCGTCTTCTGAACCAAATCGCCGATCGTCTCAATTTTGGCGTTTTGCAGACAGTTAATGGACCTTACTGAAAGCTCCAATTCGTTGACACTCCTGTATAGATGCGGATTTTCATAAGGCTTATCGTCTTCAACTTTACTATCCTCGATAGGCTTGATGGCTTCCTCATCGAAATTAATAAAAGGATTTAAATATTCCTTCAAAATTTTAGCACCATAAGCCAATGTATCCTCAGGAGTCGTTCCGCCATTTGTCCAAAGCTGAAAAATTAGTTTGTCATAATCAGTCTTTTGACCAACTCGGGTATTAACAACATCATACTGCACCCTTTTTACCGGAGTATGGTTCGAATCCAAAAATATCGTCCCAAGCGGTAAATCCGCATTGTGATTCTCTTCCGCTGAAATAAAGCCGCGGTTCATGCGGATAAAAAGATTCATCTGAATAGTGGCGTTCTGATCCAGGTGACAAATTATATGTTCGGGATTCATGATCTCAACCTTGCCGTATGTCGAAATATCACTGGCGGTAACTACCTTTGGTCCAGCGGCGATTAGCTCAAGCGAAATTTCTTCATCGTCAAACTGCTTTAGTTCCAGTTCCTTTAAATTCAAAACGATTTGTAAAACATCCTCATGGATGCCCTTTATCGTTTCATATTCATGTGAAACACCTTCGATCCGGACTCCATAGACAGCACTGCCCCTGATAGAAGAGAGCAATACTCTTCTTAAAGCGTGACCAATGGTAATACCGTACCCTTTATGCAATGGTTCTAAGGTATACTTTCCATATTTCTCGTCTGATATCTCTTTTTCGACCTGCAAGGTCTTTGGGATCTCAAGTCCTTCCCAGTTTTTCCTAAAAGAATGATTTTCTGTGTCCACTTAGCTACCGAGAATAAAGCTCAACGATTAATTGTTCTTGAATAGGAATGGTAATTTGATCTCTCGTCGGATACGAAACCACTCGCCCCGCAAATTCCTTAGGATCAACGCTGAGCCAAGCAGGGACACCGCCCCGTCTGGCCGCTGAATCCAAAGAAGATTGTATGGATGCGATTTTTTGACTCTTCGCCCTAACCAGGATCTTGTCGTCAATACACACTTGAGCTGATGGAATATTGAACTTCTTACCGTTTACCACTATATGGGAATGTTTGACTAACTGCCGGGCTTCCGCCAAAGAACGCGCGAAACCCATCTTGTATATCACATTATCTAGTCTTCTTTCCAAAAGAATCAAGAGATTCTCACCCGCCTTACCCTTCTTGCTACTCGCTTTCTTATAGGTCAAGAAGAACTGTTTCTCCAACAGGCCATACATTCTCTTAACCTTCTGCTTCTCTCTAAGCTGAATACCGTATTCCGAATGCTTAATCCTCCGGCCTCCGGCACCATGCTGCCCGGGTGGAAACGCTTTGGTTTCCTGAGCGCATTTACCTGTATAGCAACGGTCCCCTTTTAAAAAAAGTTTGATTCCCTCTCTGCGGCATAACCGACAAACAGATCCTGTATATCTAGCCAAACTTACTTCTCCTTTTACTTTGAATTCTTATATGATTTTAAATTCTTCTTCTCTTAGGTGGTCTGCAACCATTATGCGGTATGGGTGTGATATCCCTGATTGTACTCACCCTTATACCTGAACCCGCGACAGCCCTTAAGGCCGATTCCCTACCGCTGCCTGGTCCCTTTATAACAATTTCTACCTGCTTCATCCCGTGTTCCTGGGCCTTGGTGATTGCGTCTTCTCCCACCATTTTCGCGGCATAGGGGGTGCTTTTCCTGGATCCCTTAAAACCATGTAGTCCGGTGCTAGACCAACTAACGACGTTACCCTCCAGATCCGTCACGCTGACGATGGTGTTGTTGAATGTCGCGTTGATATAAACCTTACCGTTGGGTACGTTTTTCTTTTCCTTCTTTTTAACCCCTTTCCTCTTTACCGCTTTTGCCATGATTCCGATTCCTTATTAATTTAGATCTATTTTTTCTTGACCGCCAGCTTCCTGGGGCCCTTCTTCGTTCTAGCATTCGTTTTGGTTCTCTGACCACGACAGGGAAGTCCTCTCCGGTGTCTTAAACCTCTGTAGCATCCCAAATCTACCAATCGCTTGATACTCATACTGACTTGTCTTCTCAGATCCCCTTCTACCATCAGGCTTTGGACAATTTTGCGAATCCTTGAGACTTCATCATCGCTAAGGTTTTTGACGCGTATGTTCCTGTCAACTTTAGCGTCCTCAAGAATCTTGCTGGATGTTTTCCTGCCAATTCCAAAAATATATGTCAACCCTATTTCGACCCGTTTGCTCATCGGCAGGTCAATCCCGGCAATTCTAGCCAACTTCGACTCCCTTATCCTTGTCTTTGTTTATGTTTCGCAATTTCGCAGATTACCCGCAAAACTCCTTTCCTTTTAACCACCTTACACTTCGAACATATCGGTTTTACGGATGATCTGACTTTCATTTCGCCCTGATTGGTTTAATTATAATTACAAACACTTAAAGCGTTCTGTTTGAAACGATCCTTTAAATATCAACTCAATTTATCAGACTAACACCTGTTTTTGTCCTAGGCAATAGCTATTTATAATTTTTCATTTTTTCTTAGCCTTGCCCTAAATCACCTCAAAAATCCTTTTAGAAACCGTTTCAATCTGACCCTCTGCATCGACGCGAACGAGCAGTTCCTGATCTTGATAATATTTCACTAAAGGTTCAGTCTGGTCCTTATAGTTCTCAAGTCTTGTCCTGATTTCCGCAACGTGATCATCGGATCTTTGAATCAATTCGCTTTGGTCGATATCGCAAACACCCTCTTCTTTCGGGGCTTTAAAATCAAGATGATATTCTTCACCACAAAGAGCGCAGACACGCCGTCCGCTCAATCTGTTGATTAATTTATCTCTTTGAACCTCAAGATAAATAACCCTATCAATTTCGATGGAAGCATTCTGGTACATCCGATCCAGGCTCTTGGCCTGCGCTAATGTTCTCGGAAAACCATCAAGTATGTATCCATTCTTAATATCGCCTTTGAGAACTTTCTCGGCAATGACCCTGATGATCACCTCGTCTGGAACCAGGTCACCCCGGTCCATATACTGTTTGGCTTCCAATCCGACCTGGGTTTTGTCCTTTACCGCTTCCCTTAATATCTCACCCGTTGACAGATGATAAATCCCAAGCTTTTTGGCTATTATTTTGGATTGCGTCCCTTTTCCTGAGCCTGGCGCGCCAAAAAAGATAAGGATCATTGTTTCTTAGCTTTAGTTTTTAAAAAGACCCTTAAAATTGTCTTCGTTTCTTTTTGTTCTTCTTGATAAAACCGTCGTAATTCTGATTCAGCAAAAACGTCTCGATCTGCATGATCGTATCCAGCGCTACACCGACAACAATCAAGACTGCAGTTCCTCCAAATGAAAATGGCACCTTAAAGTAGACATACAAAATACTCGGGATAATACAAATCACGGACAAATAGATCGCTCCACCGAAAGTCAGCCGCGTTAGCACCAGATTTAAGTATTCAGCCGTTTTTTGCCCAGGTCTAATTCCTGGTATAAAACCTCCATGCCGCTTCAATTCCTCGGCGATCTTAGCTGGATTATACTGAATGGCCGTATAAAAAAAGCAGAAGAAAAAGATCATCATCACGAATATAACATTGTAAAGCAGTCTGCCCGGTAAAAGATTATCTCCGATATTCTGAACCCACTCGATATTGACAAAACCGGTGATGGTTGCCGGAAAAGCCAGGATGGATGACGCGAAAATGGGCGGGATCACTCCGGAGGCGTTGATCTTTAATGGTAGATGCGAAAACTGGCCACCATAAACCTGCTTTCCTTGCGTTCTTCGGGCATATTGTACCGGAATTTTTCGGTTGGCTGTCTCAAAAAAGATAACACTGCCTATAACAGCGACAATAATGATTAATACCAGCACCGCAATAAATATCGTGATTTCACCGGTTTTCATTAATGATGCCGTCTGCAACGATGCCGCCGGTATGCCGGTGATGATCCCCGCAAAAATAATCAGCGAAATTCCGTTACCGATTCCTCTCTCGCTGATCTGCTCACCCAACCACATAACAAAAGCTGTCCCGGCCGTTAGTGTAATAACCGTTGTAAAACGAAATGACCAGGTACTGATTCCGGCCAAGATCACCCTGTTATCTCCAAGACCCATGGTCTCAAGGCCAACCGCTATACTGAAACCCTGAATAATACTTAAAACAATGGTGCCGTATCTTGTGTACTGCGTGATTTTTTTTCTTCCAGCATCGCCTTCCTTGGAGAGTCTCTCTAAAAACGGAAAAACCGCCACCAGCAACTGCATGATGATCGAGGAACTGATATAAGGCATAACCCCCAAAGCGAAAATCGTCATGTTCGCCAGAGCGCCGCCAGAAAACATATCCAGATGGCCCAAAAGTCCCTTGCTGTTGGCCTTAAAGAATTCAGCCAAAGATGAGCTATCGACCCCCGGAATAGGTATGTGCGTCCCAAGTCTAAAGACAATCAATAAAGCGAGGGTGAAAATAATTCGATTTCTTAATTCCTCGATCTTAAATATGTTCCTGAAGGTTTCGATCATGGTCTTATTGAAATTACTTCTTTTGGATGGTTACAGCAGAACCGCCTGCCTCGGTTATTTTTTTTTCGGCGGAGGCCGTAAATTTTGTTGCTTCGATCTTCAAAGGTTGGTTTAAATCCCCGTCTCCCAATATCTTCAAAGGCCGCGCTTTCCTGATCAGGCCTGCTTTGACGAGTACCTCGGGATTGATCACTTCTTTTAAATCCAGCTTCTTGTTGTTTAGGATGTCCGATAAATTAACACACTCATACTCTATGCGGTGAATATTGGTAAATCCACGTTTAGGCAGTCTTCTGTGCAAAGGCATCTGCCCACCCTCAAATCCAATTCGTTTTTTGCTTCCCGATCGAGAATTTTGTCCCTTGTGACCCCTGCCGCAGGTCTTGCCCAAGGTTGAACCTGGTCCTCGTCCGACCCGCTTTCTTGCCTTTGTCGATCCCGGCGCTTTCTCTAGTCTATGCAACATCGCTTTATCTTATGTTAATAACTATTCGTTATCGATTACCTTAACCAAATGGCTTATTTTTCTGATCATTCCACGGATACAAGGCGTATCTTCCACCATTCGTACCTGATTTAACTTCTTAAAACCCAGTCCGAGCAAAGTATCTTTCTGGGGTTTCGGTTTCCCGATCCCGCTTTTGATCTGTTTTATTTTAATCTTATCGGCCATGTTAAAAGTCCATTATGCAAATTTCTTCCAGCTTCTTGTTTCTTCTAGCCGCAATCTCCTCAAATCCCTTGACCTTGCTCAGCCCGTCGATGGCAGATCTTACAAGATTATGGGCATTGGAAGAACCCATGGCCTTAACGTTAATATCATGAATCCCGGTCGCTTCGGCTACAGCTCGAATGGCTCCCGCCGATATGATACCGCTACCGGGTGGAGATGGCTTCATCAGCACCTTGGCCGCACCGTGCACTCCCAATATTCTGTGAGGTATCGTGTTCTTGTAAAGATCGTAGCTTTTCATGCTTTTAGATGCCTTCTCGGTACCCTTTCTAACCGCCTCGACAACTTCATTCGCCTTGCCCAGTCCGCAACCGACCTTTCCTTTACCGTCACCAACTACAACCAGCGCACTAAAACTGAATCGTCTACCACCCTTGACTACTTTTGAGACTCTCTTCACCTCAACGACTTTTTCGATCAGTCCATCCTTTTCTTTTTCAGCCAAAGCCAACCTCGTTTTAATAATTACAAAAAGTTTCTAATTTGTTTATATAATCACCCATTTGCCAATTCGATCTCTTCTAGATCTTGACTCCTGCTTCGCGAATACCATCGGCAATACTCTTAACACGCCCATGATAAAGATAACCGTTACGGTCAAAAACAACCTGTTTGACACCGATTTCGATCAATTTCGCTCCCAGCGTTTTCCCGACCAATTCAGCGGCCTTCACCTTCCCTTCTCCTTTCTTTAAGCACTTCGTTAAGTCCTTTAGGGTCGTTGAAATGTTAAACAAGGTTACGGACTGATCATCATCAATCGCTTGGGCATAGATATGCTTGGTACTTCTGAATACCGATATCCTGGGCCTTTCTTTTGTTCCCTGAATCCTCTTGCGGATCTGCCTTTTCTTTCGCGTTCTCGTCAAGATTCTTTTTTTTGCAGAATTCATACTTTCCTATTTGTTATTTAGCGCTTTTAGCCGTTTTCCCTGCTTTCTTCTTGATGACCTCACCACTGTATAATATACCCTTGCCTTTGTATGGCTCAGGTGGGCGGTATTTCCTGATTTCGGCAACCACTTGGCCGAGTAACTGTTTGTCACAGCTCTTTAGGGTGATTTTGGTGTTGCCCTCGACTTCACCCTGAACCGTTTTTGGAAGTTCATAAACGACCGGATGAGAAAATCCGAGCGCCAACGTCAGTTTTTGACCCGCAATCTGCGCCCTGTAACCCACACCAACCAAATCCAGCGACCTAGCAAAACCAGTTGTAACCCCAATTGCGTTGTTGTTGATCAGAGATCGGATGGTGCCGGCCATCATTCTGCTTTCGGTTTGCTCAAAGTCGGTGAGCACTGAAACCTGCTGTCCATCAATCTTGACCTCAACAATCCCAGGAATACGACAACCCATCTTCCCCAAAGGACCAGTTAAGGTCAACAAACCTTCTTTCAGCTCCGATTTAATTTTCGCATCCAGCTCAACCGGAAGCTTTCCCATTCTTGACATTTTAAATTGCTCCTCAATTCCTTTTTAGCTAAACCTAATTCACAATGGTTAATAGACTTCGCACAAAATCTCTCCGCCGATTTTCTGTGTCCGGCAATCGATATCTGATAAAACGCCTTTGGATGTAGTTATAATAAATATCCCCTGACCATTTAAAACGGGCTTAATCTCATCATAACCCTTAAACACTCTCAACCCGGGGCGGCTTACGCGTTTGATCTTTCTTATGATAGGTTCTCCTTCGGAATCGTATCTCAAAACAATTTCAAGCGATTTCCCGACCTTTTCAGGATGCACATGAAAAGACTCAATAAAACCTTCCTTCTTTAAAACCTCGGCAATACTCTCCTTGATTTTCGAATAGGGAAGACTTACCGTTTTATGCTCCCTTAAAATACTGTTGCGGACCCTTGTCAGCATCGCCGCGATTGGATCAGACATCGACATAGTTTGCTTTTCCTTATTTAATAAATTGATATTATTTTCTTACCAACTCGATTTCAAAACCCCTGGAAGTTGTCCAAATCCAGCTCTGGTCCGAAAACAAATCCGGCAAATCCCAAATTTCCTGATATAGCCCCTTGGCCTTCCACACAAGGAACAGCGGTTTCTTTGTCTGACCTTAAACTTAGGCGGTCTATTTGCCTTCGCGATCCACGATTTCTTTGCCATTTATTTTCCTATTTTCTAAAAGGTATTCCTAATTCTTTCAAAAGGGCTCTCCCTTCGTCATCCGTACCCGCCGTCGATACCAAGGTGATGTTCAATCCGCGGACCTTGTCGATTTTTTCGAAATTCACCTCCGGAAAAACCAGTTGTTCCTTAATCCCTATCGAGTAATTGCCCCTGCCATCAAAGGACCTTGGTGAAAGTCCCTTAAAGTCCCTAACTCGTGGTAGTGCAGTCGTGATCAAGCGATCCAAAAAATCATACATCTTTTTTCTTCTCAAGGTAACCATCACGCCAATTGGATGACCCTCTCTCAGTTTGAACGCTGCAATCGATTTTTTCGCTTTGCAGATAACGGGTTTTTGGCCTGAAATATCCTTTATATACTCTTCAATCGACTCCAGGCACTTGACGTTCTGCACCGCTTCGCCAACTCCAACATTCAAGACGATTTTCGTCAGTTTCGGCACTTGGTGCATATTCTTGTAGCCGAATTCCTTAGTCAGTTTTTCAATGACCGTTTTTTGATATTTTTCCTTCAATCTCGACACGTTTTCCTCAATTATTCGACTGGTACCCCAGATTTCGTAAATACCCTGGTTTTGGAGCCATCTTTATTAAGCTGAATCCGGATCCTTTCGCCACGGTTACTTTTTTTGCAGTACAACAGCACGTTGGAGTAATGAATCGGTCCCTCGTATCGGTCGATCCTCCCCTCTTGGCCTTGCTGTGAAGGCTTTACATGCTTGGTGATAATGTTGACTCCCTCGACGACAATCCGTTCGTTAAAACGGTCTACCCGAAGAACCTTTCCGGTCGCGCCTTTGTTTTTCCCGGCGATCACCTGAACGTTATCATTTTTTTTAATATGCAACTTCTTTTTTGTAGCTGGCTCTTTTTGTCTTTTCGATTTCATCTTTTTCTGCCTTTAAACGACTTCCGGTGCCAAGGAAATGATTTTCATATAATTCTTCGCCCTTAACTCCCTGGCCACGGGTCCAAATATTCTCGTCCCAATGGGCTCCAGTTTTGCGCTTAATAATACCGCCGCGTTGTTATCAAAACTGATGACGCTTCCGTCATTTCTTTGAGTTCTGTATGCTGTTCTTACGATAACTGCCTTGACGACTTCACCCTGCTTCACCTTGCCGTTGGGACTGGCTTGTTTAACCGAAGCCACGATAATATCGCCGAGTCGGGCATACCTTCTGCCGGAACCACCCAGGACCTTGATACACATAATCTTCTTGGCCCCTGAATTATCCGCGACATCTATCCTTGACTGTGTCTGGATCATTGATCAACTCTGATAAATATTGTTAAACTGCCTTCTGAACAATTTCGAGCAAACGCCATCTTTTGTCCTTGCTTAATGGTCTGCATTCGATAAGTCGAACCCGATCTCCAATACTACAATCTCCGTTCTCATCGTGCATCTTATATTTTTTTGAACGCTTCATCGTCTTCTTATATAGAGGGTGCTGCACGGTTTTTTCAACTAAAACCACTGCCGTCTTGTCCATCTTGTCACTGACGACGACACCTTGAAGAACCTTTTTTCTGCGTTGAATAATTTTTTTGTTCATCTTGAATATCAAGCCCGTTATTTTTTGTTGGTTAACATCGAATCAGTTTTCTCTTTCATGATCGTAAAACCCCTGGCGATATCGGTTCGTGCCTTTTTAATCGCAGTTTTGTCTTCTAACTGCCCCAAAATGCGATTGCAGCGAAGTCGAAGCAGATTTTCCTGCAGACTTGTGATTTTATCCTGTAGGTCTTTTTTAGAAAGTTGTCTAAATTCTGCCGCTTTCATATCTTGTCATCCCTAGCGATGATTTTTGTTTTAAAAGGTATTTTATATTGAGCCAGCTTAAATGCTTCTCTTGCTACCTTTGGATTGACCCCGTCGATTTCAAAAAGGATCTTGCCGGGCTTAATAACGCAAACCCAGTGATCAACCGAGCCTTTCCCCTTACCCATTCTGGTCTCGGCCGGTTTTTTTGTAACTGGCTTGGCCGGAAAAACGCGAATCCAAATCTTTCCGTCCCTTTTGACATGCCGGGTCATCGCTCGCCGACCCGCCTCGATTTGTCTCGAGGTCATGAAACCTCGATCAACAGCTTGAATGGCCATCACGCCAAAATCGATCTTGTTCCCCTGTGACGCTTCACCTTGCGACCGCCCTTTCTGGCTCTTGCGGTACTTGGTCTTACTGGGCATTAACATCTAGTCCTCCTTTCCTGCTCTACGTCTTTTCCTTTTTTGCTGTGGAACGGTGGTCTTGGCTGATTTAAAAACCCACACCTTGACTCCCAGTATCCCGTAAACGGTTTTAGACTCGCTGGTCGCGTAATCAATGTCAGCCTTAAGGGTATGAAGTGGAACTCTTCCTTCCATAATCCATTCGGTTCTGGCCATTTCCGCTCCATTAAGTCGTCCACTGACCATGATCTTGCACCCCGTGACGTTATATCTCATCACGTTTTGCATCGTCTTTTTCATCACTCTTCTAAAAGCGACCCTTCGCTCTAGTTGAAGCGCAATATTGTCTGAGATTAGCTGGGCTTCTATTTCCGGTCTTCTGATCTCCATGATGTTGAGTATCAGATCCTTGTTCTGGACAATTTTGGCGAGGCTTTTCTTGACCTTGTCGGCTTCCTCCCCCTTACGTCCTATGATGATTCCCGGTCTTGCCGCATGAATGGAAACCTTTAGGTTTTTAGCAGCCCGTTCAATATCAACCAATGCGATCCCTGCATGCTTCAGGTTTTTGCGGATATACTGCTTTAGGCGGATATCTTCCATCAAAATGGACGAATATTTTTTTTCCGCGTACCAGTTCGATTCCCATGTCTTCGTGATTCCAAGTCTTAACCCAATTGGATTTGCTTTTTGTCCCAAACTAATTCTCCTGAATAATATTCTGCAACGATGTTTTATCCTACAGCCAAAAATATACGGCTGGATTTTTTCAGAATTACGTTCGCTCGGCCCATCGCTCTGGGTCTCATTCGTTTTAAGGTCTGTCCCTGATCAACTCTTGCTTCGGTAATAATCAAGTCATCTGGATTAACACCCTTGTCTTTTTCAACCGCATTGGCAACCGCTGATTTCAAGATGTCCAATACAATCGGGCTGGAGCCATATCGTGTGTTCTCCAAAAACGCCATGGCAATAACAACTTTCTCTCCGCGAATCTGATCAATGACCAATCTCGCCTTTCTGGGTGCCACCCTCGCTTTTTCGTTGCTTGCTTTTGCCAGCGTATCTCTTTTATTTATCGAGTTTTTTCCCATTTACTTTTTACTGCCTTTTCTATCAGATTTAGTTATATGACCTCGGTAGGTTCTCGTTGGCGAAAATTCACCAAATTTATGCCCCACCATGTTTTCCGTCACAAATATTGGAATAAACTTATTACCGTTGTGTACCGCCACATTTAACCCGACAAACTCTGGAAGAATGACAGATCTCCTGGACCATGTCCGGATAACCTTGCGGTCGCCCTTATCTTTGGCATCGGTACATTTCTTGTAAAGATGCGCGTCAATGAAAGGTCCTTTTTTTAATGATCTGGGCACTGTATGCTCTCTTTATTACGATTGGTTAACGTTTCCGACGGCTGACGATAAATTTATCGGTCCGTTTGTTGTTACGAGTCCGGGCTCCCTTCGTCGGTTTCCCCCAAGGTGTTACCGGATGTCTACCGCCGCTGGTCCTTCCTTCCCCTCCACCATGTGGGTGGTCGACGGGGTTTTTGACGACGCCTCTTGAACAGGGTCTGATCCCCAGATGTCTCGTTTTACCAGCCTTGCCGAGTTTGATCAGGGAATGGTCCGCATTGCCCACTTGACCGATGGTAGCCAGACACTCCAAATGAACCAGTCTGACCTCACCGGATTTCATTTTCACTTGAGCGTAAACTGCTTCCTTTGCCATCAAAATCATCGAAGAACCTGCGCTTCTGGCTAGCTGACCACCTTTTGCCGCCTTTAACTCCACATTGTGGATCTGCGTACCTAAGGGGATTTTTTTCAAGGGCATGGTGTTGCCCAGTTTAATCTCGACATTATCACCGGATACGACCTTGTCGCCAACTCGAATTCCATCGGGTGCCAGAATGTAACGTTTTTCGCCGTCTGCGTAATGAATCAGACAGATCCTCGCGGATCGGTTCGGATCATATTCGATTGTATCGACCTTGCCTGGCACATCGAACTTGTCCCTCTTAAAGTCGATGATACGGTATCTTCTCTTATGGCCTCCGCCCAAGTGGCGGCTGGTAATCCTGCCCTGATTGTTACGCCCGCATTTCCTGGTCTGTTTCGATAACAGGCTCTTTTCCGGTCTAGACGCTGTTATCTCATCAAATCCGGATACACTCATGCCTCTGCGTCCAGGTGATGTGGGTTTATACTTTTTAATACTCATTTCAATTCCGTTTCTTAGATGTCGCTCTTTTAAGCACCTTCAAAATACTCGATGGTATCACCCTTCTTCAAGGTGACCACCGCCTTTTTCCAATCCGGTTTTCTCCCGGTTATGTTGCCCATTCTTCTTTTCTTGCCATGCTGATTAAGGGTACTGACCTTTTCTACCTTGACTTTGAAGATGTTTTCGATCGCGTTTTTGATTTCAATTTTATTCGCACTCGGATGAACCTTGAACGCAACTTTATTTTCGGATTCCTTTTTGTCCACGACCTTCTCGGTTAGATGAGGCTGAATGATCACGTTAAATTGATTTTTCATTTTAGCAGTCTCCCCTCAAGATCGCTTAAGGCGTCTTTGGTCATCACCAGATGCTCGTGATTGAGGATATCATAAATTCTCAATCCCTCACTGTGGACCAAATTCACCCAACTCAAATTCCTGGATGCCAATTCAAAATTTTCCGATTGCTCAGCGCAGACAAAAAGAGCCTGCTTTAATTCCAGCTTTCCTAAAATAATCACCAGATCCTTGGTCTTATGCGTCTTGAGTTTTAAATCTTCCAGGACAATCAGTTTTCCCTGGCGGATTTTCTCGCCAACAACTGAGATCAAAGCCTTCTTCCTGACTTTCTTGTTCAACGAAATCGAATGATCCCTAGGTACCGGACCGAATACAATCCCACCGTGTCGGCGTGAAGGCGCGTTGTTTGATCCGACTCTCGAATTTCCCGTGCCCTTTTGCCGAAAAAGTTTGCGCGTGCTACCGGCAACCTCAGAGCGGCCCTTCGTTTTATGGGTTCCCTGCCGTTTAGCGGCCAGACTGGAAACAACCGCATCCTTAATAATGAATGGGCTTAAAGGTGTCTCCACTATCTGGTCGTGAAACTCCACTTCGTCAACCGCCTTCTTGTTAAAATCAATTACCTGCAGCTTTGCCATTTTTTCCTGCGCTTTTTTAAATGATATTATTTAAGCTTGATATCCACCTGAACTCCAGCCGAAACATCCAGTTTCATAAGGGAGTCCATCGTTTGTGGGGTTGTCTCGGTGATAAAAAGTAATCTTTTGTGAGTGCTAATCTTAAATTGCTCCCTCGACTTTTTATTGACGTGAGGAGAACGTAACACACAGATACTTTGCCTTTTCGTTGGCAAAGGAATGGGGCCGATAACATTGGCACCAGTCCTTTTGACAATCGAAACGATTTCCTTGACCGATTTGTCAAGCTGTTTTGGGTCAAAAGCCTTAAAATTGACCCTTATTTTTTGCGTCATAGAATCTCTTTAGCTTATTCAGTGATTTCGGAAATGGTGCCGGCACCAACCGTACGTCCACCCTCACGAATCGCGAATCTTAAACCTGGCTCCATGGCGATCGAACATATCAACTCAACCGTGATCGTAATATGATCTCCAGGCATGACCATTTCGACTCCCTCTGGTAACTGAATAACGCCAGTCACATCGGTTGTCCTGAAATAAAATTGGGGTCGGTAGTTCGTGAAAAAAGGAGTATGGCGCCCTCCTTCATCTTTGGAAAGGACATAGATCTCGCCTTTGAATTTCGTATGGGGCGTAATAGACTTGGGTGCGCAGATAACCTGGCCCCTTTCGATATCCTCCCGTTTGGTTCCTCTTAAGAGTATCCCGACGTTATCGCCTGCCTCTCCTCTATCCAAAAGCTTCCTGAACATCTCCACGCCAGTCACGGTCGTCTTTTGCGTGTCGCGGATTCCCACGATTTCAACTTCCTCGCCAACTTTGACGACACCTCTGTCGATTCTTCCGGTAGCGACAGTTCCCCTTCCTGAGATTGAGAAGATATCTTCAATCGGCATCAAAAACGGCTTGTCAACTTCTCGTTGGGGTACAGGGATATATGAGTCGAGTGCGGCAACGAGTTCGTGGATACATTTGTATTCGTCAGCTCCTGGGTCGGTCGCTGCACATTTCTCGATATTCAAAGCACTTCCCCTGATAATCGGAGTATCATCGCCTGGAAATTCATATTGACTTAAGAGTTCTCTGACTTCCATTTCCACCAGTTCAAGCAACTCAGGGTCGTCCACCTGATCAACCTTATTTAGGAACACTATTATATAGGGGACTCCAACCTGTTTCGCCAATAGGATATGCTCTCTCGTTTGAGGCATCGGGCCATCTGCCGCGGAAACAACCAAAATTGCGCCGTCCATCTGAGCGGCTCCGGTGATCATGTTTTTGACGTAATCGGCGTGGCCCGGGCAATCCACATGGGCGTAATGCCTTTGATCCGTTCGATATTCAACGTGCGCGGTCGCAATCGTAATTCCTCTTTCCCTTTCCTCGGGAGCGTTACCG
>JAOUME010000192.1 GCA_029881655.1 Deltaproteobacteria bacterium
TGGTCTTCAGCAATACTCACAATCTGGAGGGAGAAAATCAGGTTGACCGGAAGCCGGGAGAAATCAACGTTGAAATCAGCAGTTTTTCTCCTATAACAGAGGTTTTGGTCAATGGTGAGCCGGCTACAATTCAAAAGGATGCCTTAGAGACTCAACTAAGGATACTCTATCATATTACCGATGGCGATAAAAAATACAGTCTTGTCGTTAAAACGGCAGAGGAGAGTATAACCAAGGAGTTTAGCTTGTCCGGAAAAAAGAGACCGGGTAAGAAAAAGGAAAAATCGCCTTTCGGCGTTATTTCCATGCTTGGCTACAGCGCGGTTGATAATGTGACGAACTCATCGAACGAGGCGAACAAACTGGCTGATTCGAAGCTTTCATTGACTCTTGTGCCCAGATACGACTTGAAAACGGCTTCTAATTCCAGCCTGATTTTCAAGGCGATCTTATTAAGTGAGAAATACAGTGATTCCCAATTTTCAGAAAATGAGATCGTGTTTTACCAATTGGCGACCGACTGGGTTTTAAAAAGCGGTTTTGGGGGCGTCAAACTTGGCTTGGGATACAATGACATCAAAAACAAGTCCGCCGGTATCGTCGCGGGCGAAAACGAAGTCGAAAAAGATTTGTTTCTGGCCGGCTCTATCAGCCCAAAGGTACTTTCAGGATTGGACCTCGGTCTGAAAATGACGCAAAAGACCCTGCCCGGGCAAACCAATGAGGATGAAAACGGCAACGGGACCCTCGTTACTTTCAGCGCGGGCTGGAAAATGGCGCTGTCCTCTCTCAAGTTTGGTTTTAATTTTGGTTATGACAACAATGACGCGATTGGCAAGTACATGGATTTTAAAGCGACCAGGCTAAAAATCAGCCTCAAGTACGGTGTCTCGCGAAACTTTTCGCTTGGCGTCAACAGCATTGACCGCCAGACTACTTTTAAACTAGCCAAGCTGGCGGGTAAAGAAGCTGAAAGTTCGCGGACCAGCACCCTTTCCCTTAAAGGGGATTATACGCTCTCTAAAAAATCGGGCTTGACGCTGATGGGAGAATACAAACAAAAGGCTCAGACATCAAATGACCCAACAAAAGAATTCCAGACTTCGACTCAGTCGTTGTCTTTGATGTATCCTTTTTAACTCAATTAAATAAGGAAGAGAAATAACATGAAAAAGTTGATTGCTGTATCCAGTGTTTTGTTGATAACCCTTATATTCTCGCTGAACCTGTTCGCGCAAACCGGTAAGCTGATCATCCAAAAGGGAAAGGTTAAAGTTATCAGTAAGAATCAGGGTATTGTCTATGACCAGCCGAACATTGAAATTGATGTTTATGAGTCCGATGAGTTTCATACCTATGACGATACCAGGGCGGAAATTACCTTAAACAACAAGGAGGAAGTGATTCAACTTTACTCCGCGACTTTTCTGGTCTTAAAAACGCTAGACCAGGAAAAGAGCCAGCTTTCACTTCCCATCGGAAAAGCCCGTTTTTTAATCAACCGGATTTCCAGGCAAATCAATCAAATCAGGAGGTTTCAGGTAAGGACTTCCAACGCTCTGATCGGAGTCAAGGGAACGGACTTTATTATGCAGACTTCGGGCGCGGAAACGAGCGTAATGACGATCGAGGGAGTGGTGAGTCTCGCCAATATCGCGGACCCCACAAAGAGCATCGATGTCTCAAAAAACCAAGCCTCCAGAGTCGACAAGTCAAGGCCGCCTTCGCCTCCGACTACCGTCACGGCTGAAACGCAGCAAAAAATCATCTCTCAGGACAAACCGGCTGTATGGGAAGGGGTGAGCATGGAGGAACCCGCTCAGGATACCGAACCTACTCAGGAAACCGAATCCGAACAGGTTATCGAAGAATCAGACCTTGAGGAGATGACTGTTCTGGAAAGTCTCGCTGAAATTCAGGATATTATTGAAACAATAGAGGATACCATGGAATCGAATGATGTTACCATTCAAATTATAATCGATAAATAATGAGGGGCAGGATAATGAAAAAGACTTTTGGGTACATAATCACCAGCATTTTATTCGCCTTTTTAGTTACTTCCTGTATGTTCGGCGATGGTAAAAACAAGGGTAAGGCTGTTTACGTCAAAGTCTCTATTCAGGTAAACAACGAAGACCTCACCCCGCAAAACAAACGGTTCGCCTATACGGCCAGTAAAGCGAAAACGACTCTGATTTTGGCGGTTGAACCCAATGCCGCTTTAACGGAATGGGAGCATCTTGAAACGGCCATCAGCTATGGGTTGATGAACCCGGATGACTTCATGGTGGAGCTAACGGTTCCGTTATCTAAGTCAATTCAGCTGATCCAACTTGATTTTTGGGACGAATATACGCTTACCAGACTGCTTGAAAAACAGCCGGACCCTTTTGTCTCTGGCATTTCTGACCCCTTCACCATATCGGCTTCGACTACGCAACTGTATGTTAAGATTCCGTTTATACCTGAGGAATATTTGAGTCAACGGGAACTGGATCTTCTGCCTCCGGCGGACCAGAGCCTCCTTTATAACTACAGCACTGCCCAGCTGATCGCCAAGGGAAAGTCCAGTTTTGAGAACAATTACCTGCATCAATCGGAAGTCTATTACAAACTAGCGGAGTTCAGGGCCGGTAACAGTGTTTCGAACGATGCGGACGAAGCCCGCTTCTGGTACGGCCTAACGAGACTCGCAGGTTTTATCTTCGATACCTCTTCCGATAGCGATATGACAAATGGGCTAAAGACGGTCGGGGATGTCCTGGACGCGCTTAACTGCGAATCAACCAACAGGGACTGGTATAACACGCTTGATGCCTCATCAGGCGCTGTCATGCCCACCTGTCCCGATAGTATTTCTTCATGGCCTGTCGAAATGGATAACTTTGAGGAGTTGCAGGATATCCTGGTCAATATTCCCTTTTATGAGTGGAAGGGCGCTCTGATGAATCTTGAGGCCATTTCCGACAGTATCCAAACGGGTATCACCGATCCCAATGACCAGAGCGTAACCCAGATCGATTATGGGGAAGTCATGTTGTTAAAGGGTGTGATCAAGTCGATCCTCTCCCTGGTTTACGCAAGCTACGCGCCCAGGATTAGTCTGCCTATTCCCCAAGAGGATATACAAAGTGATCCTACTCCGACCACCTGGTGGGAATGCGAAGAAGCCTACCCGGGAAAAAGCCGTTGGGATTGGGGAAATAGTCTCTGCTCATACGACAACGCGGTCGTCATTGATTATGATATCACCGCCGATTCCTATATAAATTTCGCGTCCCCGGATTACCAGAGTTATACCTCCTATGATAATACCTGCAAGATCGCCCATCCGACCGGCTGGATGGAGTACGTCTGTACCGGTTTCGTCCATGAAACATGGGGCACTTACTGCGGCGCCTCAATGAATGTCTGCGTCTATAGGCTTAATGATATTTCACTTGAAGACGCCTTCGCGATACCGAGTTTCCTGACCCAAAGGGATAACGGTTATTTTACCCAGGAAATTCAAAATATGCTCGCAAGCGGAAGCGACGACCTGGAGGCTGGGATTGAGTCCATCTTCAATGAAACCGACGATCAGGCTGATGACCTGTTTCAACTCAACACAACGGATACGTTCGGCAATCAGGTCAGATGGGCCCAAGAGGATCTGGATCAATTCAAGACCGAAAAAAACAAATTCACGGACTGTATCTTGACCGACGAATGCCGGTTAGATAACGGTACGCCCAACGACCTGAGCGACGATCAGGTCTTTAACTTCTCTCCGCTATTTCAGGGATTCAATTTCCGTGATTATTTCCCTGAGTTTCAGGGAGATTTCGCCGTCAAGGACAGTCTGCCTGATCCGACTCTAAACGGCATCATCCTGAAGCTGGACGGAGAAACCCCGACTGAATATACCTATCGCTTTCAGAACGTACCCGAAAAAACGCTCGCCCGCTTTACGAGCTATCAGGCAGGCACCGATGGACAACTGGACACGGCCGATGATACCAATAACGCCTTTTTTGTCTTTCAATTTGACGATGGCGGCAACCTGCATACGGGCTTTCAGGTCTATAACGCCTGGGACGGGAACGATGTCGCCAATGGATGGGGGGAAAGCTGGTGCAGGAGAACAACCAGGGATAACAATGCCATTAGAGTTAAGTCTCAAGATTACAATTCTAATTGTTGGTGGGGCTCCCAAATCCGCTACATTCTTTATAACTATGACGCGGACGGCAGGCTGGAGAGGGAAGACTGGTACAGCACGGGCGCAGATATGATCGAAAACACCGGAGATGATTCTCTCCAGCAAGTCTGGGTATACAGCTATGATACGAGCGGAAAGAGAACGGAGCGTACTTTTTATACAAGCCCGGGCTCTGACGGCGACTGGGCTACCTTAGCCGATAATCAACACGGAAGCAAATTTGTTTCTGTCTATGACGCCGAGGGTTATGTTACCCGGGAGAACATTTTCATCCCCGGAACCGATGGGATACTTGGAACCGCCGATGATGTAAAGATGTACCGGTCCTGGGGTTATGAACTGAGATAAAAGGAACTGGTTTAAGGCGGCAAGAAGCTATTACCTTTCAGTCCACTAGACGCTTTTAAAACGATAAAGCGCGAAAAGAAAACCATGTTCAAGACACAAATCCTGATTCTGATCGCGTGTTTTCTGGTGGTGTTTTTGTTTTACGAT
>JAOUME010000193.1 GCA_029881655.1 Deltaproteobacteria bacterium
GAAGCGCCTTTACTTCCGGAGGTATTTGAGGGCTACCGCGTGATGAGTGCTTTGGCTGAAGACCAGCAGATCCTGGAGTTGGATAAAGGCAAGGGAATAACCTATGTCGATCACAAGCGAGCTTGCCGCCCCTTTGGGTATAACTGCGGGTTTACCATGTCCGAGTCGGCGCAGTTCATGATTTTATTTGACGAGGAGTTGACTCTTGAGAGGGGCGCCGAGATTATGGGGTCAGTCCCGGCGGTTTTCGTGCATGCCGACGGGATTAAAAAATCGATCACCTCGCCTGGTGTCGGTAACTTTATCACGATGGCCAGAGCAGCTTCCGTCTTAGATAAAATTCTGGGTGAGAAGGGACTTCAAGAGCGCAGTTTCGTCCATGCTCATGGAACTGGTACTCCCCAGAACAGGGTTACCGAGTCACAAGTAATCAATATGACCGCCGAGAATTTCAAGATCAACAAGTGGCCCGTGGGAGCTATTAAATGCTATCTTGGTCATCCAATCGGCACAGCCGGAGGCGATCAAATCATGGCGGCTCTCGGGACCTGGAGGTACGGAGTGATTCCTGGAATCTTCACCTTGGACGAGATCGCCGATGATGTGGTTAGCGACCGGCTACTTCTAAGTCAAAATCATTTGGAGTATTCCAAGGAACATTTCGAGGCCTCTTTGGTTAACACCAAGGGATTTGGGGGAAATAATGCCACAGGCGTGATTTTGTCCCCGGAGAAGACGAAGGAACTCATAAGGCACAAAGCCGGAGAGAAAAGTTTTTCAACATATCAAAAGAAGAACGAGAAAATTAAAAAGACCGCTGAGGAAAAAGAACAGGAAAAGATGAGGGGAGAGTACAATCTGATTTACCGTTTTGGGGAAAAAGTAATCGAGGGTGAGGATTTGAGATTTGAAGAAAACAGGATTCATGTTAAAGGTTTTAAGAATCCAGTGGATTTGGATTAAGCAAACATAATTCTGAGCTGCGCGCAAACCTAATAATTCTAACAGATCAGTTTAATTATCCCTTTTGAAAGAATAAATCCATTGAACGGCATCATCAATATCAATAAACCCGCGGGGATATCGTCGTTTGATGTTATCCGGCAAGTTAGGAAAATAGCCCAGGAAAAGAAAATGGGGCATCTGGGGACTCTTGACCCTTTCGCCGAAGGTGTCTTGCCCTTGTTTCTGGGGAAGATGACCAAGCTGATACCGCATTTAAATCTGTCTGATAAGACATACCGCGCGACAGCTGTTTTTGGGAAGAAATCCACTACGCTTGATCGAGACGGAGTAATCACCAACGTTAAGCTTCCGAAAAACATCGACAGCCAGATGGTAGAGAAGGCTTTGCTCGGTTTTCTGGGCACCCAAGATCAGGTCCCACCCGCTTATTCCGCCGTTAAATTTAAAGGAAAACCCCTTTACAAGTATGCCCGTCAAAATAAAACCGTTACGGTTGCCGCTAAAAAAATCACCGTTTACCGTATTTTCGACATTAAGTGTGAAATGCCGGTCGTGACTTTCAGCCTTCATTGCTCTGCGGGGACTTATATTCGGAAGATTGCCGAGGATCTGGCGGAGAAATTGGGAACGGGAGCTTATCTAAATGAGTTGGTCCGCATGGGTTGTGGTGAATTTTTCACACTGGGGAATGCTATAAAACTTGACCAAATAGAAAATATGGATAAAATTAGAATCCAAGAGGAATTAATTAATCCCCGAGATATCCTTTCTGATTATCATGTCCTTCAGCTTGCAAAATCCGATATTCAGGAGCGAGTCCAGCATGGATCAGGCGTAGACGTATCGGAAGACTTGATTGAGTTTCGCCATCCTAGTCGAATTGGAGGTCATACTCTCGCTTTAGATCAAGAGGATCAATTAATCGCAGTAGGAGTACTTGAATTCAGCCAGGGCTCCTTTCTTTTTAAACCGACAAAGGTTTTGATTTAAAAACGCTGGATTAACTTTATGGAGCAATATGTTAACTTTAGAAGATAAAGAGAAAATCGTTAAGAAATTTGGTAAAGACGAAAAAGACACTGGGTCCACATCCGTTCAGGTCGCATTGCTGACCTCAAGGATTAAATACTTAACCGAGCATTTCTCGACCCATAAGCACGACCATCATTCCAGAAGGGGTTTGATGAAACTGGTAGGAAACAGAAGAAGGCTTTTGAACTATTTAAAGAAGAATGATATCCAAAGATACAGAAGCCTTATTATTGAGCTAGGAATTAGAAAGTAAAAGATTCAAACGATTGGATCCGGGTTTAATATAGCCTACAATCTATCCTTATTTTAAAACAGAAAAATTGGTTATAGAATGAAAAAAATTGAAATAGATTATAACGGGAAAAAACTATCTTTAGAGACGGGCAAGATCGCCAAACAGGCGAATGGTTCCGTAATGGTCAGTTACGGTGACACAAGGGTCCTTGTAACTTCGACTGCCGAGAACGGCGGAGAAAATAATTTTGATTTTTTCCCCCTGACTTGTGTCTATCAGGTCAAGACCTATTCGCAGGGAAGAATCCTTGGCGGGTTTGTAAAAAGAGAAAGAAATCCATCTGAGCATGAGACCTTGGCATCCAGGATGATTGACCGACCTTTGAGGCCTCTGTTTGAGGAAGGGTTCTCAGAAGAGACCCAAGTGATAGCCACGGTCGTCAGCTACGATATGGAAGCCAGTCCGGCTGCCGCTGCGATGTTGGGAGCTTCAGCATCACTTTTGATTTCCGATATTCCCTACAAGATTCCGGTCGCCGGAATCAATGTCGGGCGGATCGATGGTGAGTTTATCGTTAATCCATCGCCGACTCAGCTAGAAGAAAGTGATCTTGACCTTTTTATGGTTGCCAAAAAAGAAGCGATCGTGATGGTTGAGGCCGGATGCAAGATGGTTAGTGAGGAAGTTTTGGCGGATGCCTTGAGGTTTGGTCACGAGGCGATCCTGCCTTTGATCGATCTTCAAGAAAAGCTTCTCAAAGAAGCCGGTAAGCCCAAAAGAGAAGTAAAAAAACCGAAGGATTTAAGCGCCTTGTTGAAAAAGGTGACTTCCGAGGCTGATAAAAAGATGAAAAAAGCCCTTACGGTTCAAGACAAGATCCTTCGAAAAGAAGAACTGAGCAAGATCAAGCGCGAACTTTTGGAAAAGTTGATCACCGAAGATGGTGAGTTTACCAAGAAGGATATTTCAACGGTGCTTGATGATATGGAAAAGAAGATTATCCGCGAGGATATCGTCAAGAAGGGCAGAAGAATTGACGGAAGAAAATGTGACGAGATCAGACCGATCACTTGTGAAGTGGGCCTGTTGCCCAACGCTCACGGCTCAGCGCTCTTTACCAGAGGCGAGACTCAGGCACTGGTTGTGACCACGCTGGGGACAAAGGATGGCGAGCAGATGGTGGATGATCCTTTAGGACTGTATTTTAAGCGTTTTTATCTGCATTATAATTTTCCAGCTTATTCGGTTGGAGAAGTAAGAAGGCTTGGCCCTCCTGGCAGAAGAGAGATCGGGCATGGGAATTTGGCTGAAAGAGGCCTTATGAATGTTCTTCCCAAGAAGGAAAATTTTCCCTATACGATCCGGATTGTTTCCGAGATAACAGAATCGAACGGTTCATCTTCGATGGCCAGTGTTTGCGGCGGGTCATTATCTTTGATGGATGCGGGAGTTCCTACTTCCGAACCTGTTGCAGGGGTTGCCATGGGACTGGTTCAAGAAGGCAAACAGACGATCGTTTTAAGTGATATTCTGGGAGATGAGGATCATGTCGGGGATATGGATTTTAAGGTCGTTGGAACCCGAGAGGGAATTACGGCTTTGCAGATGGATATTAAGTTGGATGGTTTATCTCAGGAGACAATCCAAAAAGCTTTAGCTCAGGCGAAAACAGGACGGCTTCATATCTTAGATGAGATGGAAAAATCGATCGAGACGGCCAGAGACAATATAGCCCCTCATGCGCCCCGGTTTATTCAGCACAAGATACCTGCTGACAAAATCAGGGACATTATTGGTCCTGGAGGCAAGATCATCAAGTCAATTCAGGCCGAGACCGGAGCCAAGATCGAGATCGAAGACAGCGGGATGGTCAGTATTTCCTCCAGCGACCAGACAAGTGCCGAAAGCGCGCTGGCTTTGATTCGGGAATTGACTCAGGAAGTCGAGATCGGCGTTGATTATGAGGGTGTGGTAAAAAAGATCGTTGATTTCGGAGCTTTTGTTGAAATCCTGCCCAACACGCAGGGCTTGGTACATATATCCGAGATTTCCAGCGACCGCGTTAATAAAGTTGAGGATGTCTTGAAAGAAGAGCAAACCGTCATGGTCAAGGCGATCGGTAGAGACAAAAGAGGAAAACTCAAGCTCTCCATCAAAGCCACTGAGGGAAATTAATTAAAGTTAGAAAGGGAGCTGGATTGAAGATGAAGGTTTCCTTTCTAATCTACCTCAAGGGATATTGATTTTCGTAGCGAGTCTTTATTCCCACGACAATCCCCATCAGCGTTAAATCAACACCTCAGCGTATTCTTCCGCAATATTCAGATTGATGTCATCCAAACCGATACCATCGTACGGATTTTCGATATTGTTTTGGATATTGTTAAGACAAACCAAAACCAGACAGTA
>JAOUME010000042.1 GCA_029881655.1 Deltaproteobacteria bacterium
ACTAGGTGTTCCAAATGCTTTTGCGGCGGAAACCCTTATTGCCCAGTACAATAATCTGGAAGACGTCAAGAATCTTGCTGATCAATTCTCAGGGGAAATTGCCGCAATTATTATTGAGCCTGTCGCCGGTAACATGGGAGTTATTCCCCCCAAGCCCGGATTCTTAAAATCGCTCAGAGAACTCTGTGACTTGGAGGGGATTGTCCTGATTTTTGATGAAGTGATGACGGGATTTAGGGCTGCCAAAGGCGGTGTCCAGGAACTGTTTCATGTGATTCCAGACCTGACCACTTTGGGAAAGGTGATCGGCGGTGGAATGCCGGTTGGCGCTTATGGCGGCAGAAAAGATATTATGAGTTGCGTATCGCCTTCAGGGAATGTCTATCAAGCAGGGACGCTATCTGGTAATCCCATAGCTATGGCGGCCGGAATCGCGACCTTAAGGGAACTGGATAAGCCGGGAGTTTATGAATCGCTGTCAGCTAACTTAAGCTGGCTGGTCAATGAAATGAAGGATATAATGGAAAAAGAATCGGTGACCCACCGTATCACACAGGTTGGTGGGATGTTTGGGTTCTATTTTATTGATAAGGATGTCTTTTCATATGAGGACGCATTGGGTTGCGATACGAAAAAATACGCAGCCTTTTTTAAGGAAATGCTGATTAACGGAGTTTATCTCGCACCATCAGCTTTTGAGGCGGCTTTTATTTCCACGGCACATCTGGAAAAAGATCTGGAAAAAACCCGCGATGCCTTTTGGGCCAGTATTAAAAAAATACAAGGTTGATCGATTTGTTCATAATAATTTCATACTAAATTAACGATTTTGTATTTATCGGAGCATTCTTCCATAAGGTAGCGGATGAATTCAAAGTGGGTGGCATGACCGCTTTTGTGGGAGTAGATATTGCCAATGATTCTCATGTTGTCAGCCAAGAAGAAATCGCCGACCTGATCGAGAATTTTATGCAAATTCGGTTCATTTAACCATGTCATCACTTCAATGTTCTCAAAATGACCGTCATCAGCCAGAATGATGGCGTTTTCCTTGGAACCGCCTTTGATCAATCCCATTTCCTTAAGCTTGGGGATGTCTTTTTCCATGCAGAAGGTTTTGGCTCTAACGATCTGTTCGATGTAATTTCTTTCGTTAAGCAAAAAAGAAAATTCCTGCGCACCAATCTGTTTGTGCTCAAAATCGATTGAAAAGGTAAAATTGGATTGGTTAGCCTCGGTCGCGTATATGACAATATCGTTTTTTTCGTAATAGACTGTATCTGTAATCTTGATGGCTTTTTTGGGTTGTTCAAGTTCTTTTACTCCTACCTGATTGAATTTTTCGTAAAAAATAAATCCACTTCCATCAAAGATAGGGACCTCCTCACTTTTAATCTCAATCAGGAGATTGTCGATACCCATACCGTTACAGACCGAGAGGAGATGCTCGATGGTTTGGATTTCGACATCGTCTTTGATTAACAAGGTACAAAGAGTTGAAGGCCTGACAAATCGGTAGTTCGCTGGAAGAAAAACATCCTTGTCGGTCCGGTGAAAAACGATGCCATGATTGGCGGGTGCCGGGTGAAAGGCCAGGTTTGTTTTCTGGCCCGAATGCAGACCGATGCCACCGTTGATAAGAAAGGGCGATTTTATGGTTGTCTGAAACATGGGACAAACCTTGTAAATACTTGGAAATGAATAATGATTAAAAGAAGTTTCAAAACAGGGTGACGATCGATACCCGATCGCTGAAAGCACTGATTAGATTTTAGGAAAAAGGGAAGCCTTCACCATCAATGAGGAAGCGACAGGTTGTATGACATTATCCTGATCTTCTTTTGAAAACCCGATCACCTGAGCGACTTCCTGAAGGAATTTTGACTCTCTCGCATCATATTCACCATCGCACATGACGATTTCAACAAGATATTTAAAAAGAAATGTGGCTATCTCTTTATCAACATTAAATGGGGGTAGCTCTTTCAGGTTACGGCACTCCCGCTCGATCTTGTCTAATTTCGCTTGATCGTTTTTTAAAAGCTGGGTGATGTTTTCGATATATTTAAACTCCGCTGGATGGATCTGGTTGTCAGCGCGAATCGCCTTAATCAGGAGCATCGCGCAGCTATAACATTGATCGTCGTCGAGAAACTTCAGTATCTTGTTGAAAAAGTTTTTTCTGACTTCGTAACGGGTCTGATCGATGATTTTATGGACTCTCGTCCCTTCCATATTTGCAGCTGTGCTCAACTCGTAAATGAAATAATAATCGTTATCGGTTAAATCCCTGCCGAAGGTGAAAATCTTCAAAATGGTGTAAAAAAGTCGATTGCCTATCCTGGGCGGAATTCTGACCGATTTGAACTGTATGTCCTCAAACACCTTCCCGTCGCAAATATCAACAGCGATTTCAAGGACATGGTTTATCCATGATTTAACTTCATTGATCTTGTATTCGACCACCATATCAGCCGATACCGGCTTTGGTTCATCTTGGTTTTGAACCTTAATTTTCGCCTTAGGGAAAAAAGTGTTAAAAAGTGCCTTGGAATTGTCAAGGTCAGCAAAAAGTTCCTTTTCACAATCCTTTTTCAACTGCTTTTGGTGTTCTTTCGTTTCGCTTTGAGTCAGGATTAACATCAGGGGCTTAAATGATTATAGAGTTTAGAAATCTGTTGATCTATTTGGTATAAAATAAATCCTGGTTGCGCTGATCAAAATATTAAAAACAACCTAAAATAAATAAAAAGTTGATGATGGATTGTTGATGGCAAACTAATTTTCTACCGTTGAAGACTCTCAAAACGTGAATATTATTTCTTTTTTGTTCAAGTTATTATAAGGTATCGAAAAAATCAAACAATTTGAAGACAATTCGTCATATGTCCCATAATCACTCCACCGACCATAATAACTATTCCAGTGCCAGATTGTTTTTTACAATAGGGCTGAATTTAATCATTTTTATCTTTCAGATAATCGGGGGCCTGATCACCGGCAGTTTATCATTGATCTCTGATTCGCTACATAATTTCAGTGATGCCATCGCTCTTCTCATCAGCTTCATTGCCATCAAAATCAGCACCGGCTCAAAAAGCACCGAGAACCATACCTTTGGGTTAAAGAGAATTGAGATTTTAGCGGCTGTTTTTAACGCAGCGATTCTGATAGCGATTAGTGTATATCTATTCATGGAAGCTTGGAAGCGATTCTTCGATACAGCTGTAATCGACGGTGGTACCATGAGTGTCATTGCGATTATCGGATTTTTGGCGAATTTGATCGGCGTTTTTCTATTAAAAAAAGATTCTGGCGATAATCTGAACATCAAATCTGCTTATTTGCACCTGATTTCTGACACTCTTTCGAGTGTGGCGGTTGTTCTGGGGGGTGTCGCGATTTTCTTATGGAAAGTTTATTGGCTTGACCCACTGCTCACGGTTTTTATTGGACTTTACGTCATGAAGGAAAGTTTTGTCATCGTTATGGAAGCAAGCCATATTTTGATGATGGGCGCACCAAACAATGTTTCACTAGATGTTATAAAAAAAGAACTTGAAGCTATACCTGGGGTCAACAATATCCACCATGCCCATATTTGGATGTTAAACGAAAATAATGTGCATTTTGAGGCACATGTCGATGTGGAAAATATCGACATCAAGGAAAGTTCCTTTATCAGAGAAAAGATCAATGACAAATTGAAGGAACTTTATCCGATACATCATACGACCTTACAATTCGAATGCGACGATTGCCTTTCAAAAACCATCATCGCCTAGACCTAATACGTTCGATTTTGGATTACTTTGGGTGGAATTAATAAATTACTAAAAGCAATTCAATATGGAATGATTATTGAATGTTTTGAGCGCAGAAATTCGAGTTTATGAAAGGTCATTTTTTATAATAAAGAGAGTATGGTAGATTTATTCGGCAAATATAAAGATTTTTCGAGCCAAAGCATCGCGGATAAAATGTTTGTCTTAAAGCTCATAGCCCATAAGGAACTGGGCTCGAAATGGGGATATTTTAAGAAAATCAAGCATGGCGGGGAGGGTTTTAGTTTCCTAAGAGAAAAAACCCTGATGGATCAGATGAAAGCGACGCAATCAGCTTTGCGCTTTACCTCTAAAAACGCAAAAAAACTTTTCCGCCAGACCTATCTCGCTACTATGAAGGACATCAAGCGATATACGGGGTTAAAATCGGGCTTCCCGGAACTACCCGATGACGTGGAAGGAGCACCCTTGCCATCCTTGACCTCTTCCCATGACGCGGTGATTATCGCCTGGACTCCCGTTAAATTTTTTCAACCAGCAAAAATAATCAGGGAAAAGGGTCTGGCTACCCAAAGACATAGTGAGGGATTGATAGCAAAGCTTTTTTTCAAGGTGGTCGGTTATTATTCGGACCCCAGGAACTGGGATGTTCACAAACTTTCAATCTATTTGAGGAAGATTAAGCCTGAAATGAATTATTCGGAAATCGTGGCTGAACTTGAACCCTTGAAAACGGATCTGGAAAAATTTTGCGAAGTATACGAGTTGTTTAAATTTGGTAAGGCATCACTTTCTAAGGATGTGGCGAAAGATACCGATTCCTTTGACGATGCGATGGGGGTCGATAGTTTTGAAGAACAAGTGCGTACTTTGTACTGGTATCATTTTATCTATCTTGGGATCGAACAGTTTTTCTTCCGCTATTACATTTCACTTGTTACCTCGACCTCGAACAAAATGGTTATGAAGTACTTAACGACCATCTTTGAGCCGGTTTTGATAAAAGTAATCGAGAATAAAAACGTTTTTTTAGGTTCATTTGAAATCGACAGGACAAAAAAAGTGTATTTCGCGCCTTACGAAAAGTACAAGGAGGAAAGGAAACAGGACCCCCCCAGCTTCAAAATCAAGACAAAAAATTGCACTTACCAGTCTCTTAATTACAATCTGAATCTACTGGAGCGTTTTTCGATTTCTTTTGAGATTTTGAGTACACCGAGCAAGGACTCTGGATGGGTTGATTTCATCAAAACCAATGTATTGGGAATAGAGCCTGTCAGCAAGGAAAGTGAGCAAACTGAAGATGAGGATAAAAAAGGCCCCACAGATGTGGTTGATGAATATCATATTGATATTCCTTTTGAGGATAGGGAGTATGCTTTAATGCAGATCATGACGATGATGATCAACTGTACTCAGTTTCGTCGTCAAGCGAGGCATAAGATCTTAGAGCGTTTTAAGGTCAAAGCAGAAGAAGATAAAGGTCTGGTAGAAAAGCGTCTGGCCGAGGTCAGGAAAAAGGCCGATAAAAAGCTCAGAGAAATGACTCGCAAGATCACTAAATTGAAAAGGATGAAACAGGAAGATAGTGTGGGTGTCTATGAACAGGATATTGATAAGTTCAAACAAAGAGTCGAAGAGATGTGCGAAAATATTAAAACCAGCTCTACGGAAGAATTGGTCCATCAGAAAAAAAGGCTAAAGATACTTTTTGATGAGATTGGAAGGGAAAATAACATCAACGCCGGATTTACATCGAAAATCGTTTTGAATCTGGCTAACCAACTGGACCCTGAAACCAGTTTCAAACGCGGTTTTTCAAAATACGTCGCCAACAATATCCAGGAAGAATATTCCAAAGAGTTGGAGCCTTTCTACAGAAATATTTTTGAAATCCTGGAGCCGCCTACTCAAGAGAAGGTCATGATCGTCCAGGCTTTGGACCGTTCCGGAGGCGCGGGAGGAGTAAAACTTTCCCTGAGCGATGAGGAAAAACAGGAAGTGGAGGATCTAGTCGCGAGACTGAAAGAGAAAATTGCTCAACATTCTCCGGGAGTTTTTGAAAGTAAGTTGATTTTTATGTCCTTGATCATTCCATTTGATGATATATTCAAAATCGGATTGGATAATCATAGTTTAAAGGTCTTATTGTCGGTTAAGGTGACTACCCCAAAAAAACCACAGGGTTTCAAACTACCGATCGAAACGATAAAATCACTGCTTGTTTTAAATCTGGTAAAAAATCCGGTTCCGAAAAACAGCATTATCATTGATGGAAAAGGGTCCGAAACCGACCCACTTAAAGCTATTAGTCAAACCAAGTTAAATCGCCTCTTAGCCAACCTTCCTTAGAGATCCTCTCTATTAAAACAAGTTTTCCTTGCATTTGAAATTCTTTCTTGAAATTTTTCGAGCTTAGTCTGAAACTGCTTCAGTTTATTTGACTGTAGAGTGATCATTTTCTGTACAGATTTTGGGGATGGGCCACCGATATGGGTTTTAAAACGGATGAGGTTGGATGGTTGTATATAGCTTTTAAGTTCTTTCTCTGAAAATTCCAACTTAAAACCCGCTTCTTTGATGCCATTCATCAGGGACTTATAGTCAAGTTTCCCTTTTTTATCACTCAGATTAACCGCGCCAGATAATATATTGTAGGTGTCTCGGAAAGGGAGAGCGTACTTATTTGCTAGCCAGTCCGCGATATCGGCACTTTCGATAAAGCCTACGCTACAATGGCTCTTCATTTTTTTACGGTTGAATTGCATTGTCTGAATGATGCCCGATAGGATAAGCGGTGTTTGATTTACTTCTCGAAACAGATCCATTATCAAGTATTTAGTTTGCTGAGAGTCCCTGTTATAGCCGCTCATTGAACCTTTTTGGATACCCAGGAGACTGACCAAAATACCGTGACTTTGAGCGCTTTTACTTCGGATCAGCTCGGCGAAATCAAGATTCCTTTTCTGGGGCATAATGGAAGATCCGGTAACAAACTTGTCATCGACTCTGAGCATGTCGTAGTATGGTGATGCCAAGAGAATGATATCTTGAGCGATTGTGCCAAGGTGATTCATCATGACCGAAACGCTCGAAGCGATTCTGGATTCGTTTTCTCCTCTGGAGCTGATACAGTCCAAAGTATTCTCATCAACCCCGTTAAAACCCAAAAGGTCAGCGGTATATTCCCGATCAATCGGCCAAGATGTCCCGAAAGCCGCAGCAGAGCCTAATGGGGAGTAGTTGAGAATATCAAAATCATCAAAAAACCTCTGAATGTCGCGCAGAGTTCCTTGCGACCAACTGGTTAACCAGTGGGCTGCGGTTGTGATCATGGCTGGTTGATAATGGGTAAAGCCAGGCATAATGGATTTTTTCTCTCCGCGGGCCGCATTTAATATTTCGTGAGCTAGCCCAATCAATCCTTCAATAAGAATCAAGACCTGCTCTCTGATAAATAATCGCATATCGGTTGAAACCTGATCGTTTCGGCTACGTGCGGTATGAATTTTTTTGCCGGCTTGGATGCCTTTGACATTGGTCAGGTAATGCTCGATATTGATATGAACATCTTCTTTTTCAGGATCCAGTTTAAATTCGCCTCTTTGTCTAGAATCTTCCAAATCGAGTAGCGCATTATTAAGGTCATGAAACTCATTCTGATTGAGGACCTTAATTTTATAGAGCATCCTGGCATGCGCCAGATTGGTCCAAATGTCGTACTCAATCAACTGTTCGTCGGCCATGGGTAGGGCAGTGACATCTCTACCCGCGCAAAACAGGATGTTCGCTTGGTTGGGCGCTGTCGAGATGCGGCTTCCCCATACCTGGGTCTTCTTATTTTTCAAGTTCATTTTGGCTATAGAAATTAAACTTTTAAGGCGTTCCAGGGTTGGGTTTTGGGTCCAGCAGATTCTCTCGAATAAAAATAAAAGTGGTTTGTAAAATCGAGAACAAGGGAACCGCTATCAAAGCTCCAAAAAGCCCATAAGCTGTCTCCCCCGCCATCAAGGCTAATATGACGAGAACAGGATGGATTTTAGCTGAAGTTCCGATGATTTTTGGATTGAGGATATTCCCTTCGATAAAATGAATACCCAAAATCCAGGCCAGTATAAAGACAGCACTCCAAAAAGAACTGGTCAAGGCCATCAGAACAATGGGAATCGATGAAATTATTACCCCAAATATTGGTATTAGTGAACAGATTGTAGCTACGATGGATAAGGTCAGCGCGAACTTGATATCAAACAACAGAATTCCGATACCGGTAAGGGTCCCGTTAACCACGCTGATAATCAGTTGGCCGCGGATCACCCCGTTTAACCCGACGTTTTGTTTTTGCAAAAAGTTCTCAAGGTAGTTTAAAAATCGTTCAGGGAAGAGGTTGCGGATAAAATCCATGATCCTTTCATGATCGATAATAATGAATGCGGCAACCATCAGGGTAATCATCGTTTGGAAAATGGATGTGATAATCGAAACGACCAAATATTGACCGAAATTCAACAGATCCAAAAGAATATTTTGCAAATTTTTGAAAATGTCCAAAATAAAATCATCCAGCATCTTTGCGAGGTCCACATCCTGGTTTTCTGATGTTTGCTGTTTCTGGGTGACGGGGTGAGGAATGATTTCAAAACCGTTTTTCCCCTGACGGACTTCAAAAGTTGTGTTAGAAAAAAATTGAGCCAATCCGTTCTGGTTTTGAGTCTTTTTCACAATGGGTAATGGTTCTGGTTGAGACTCATGATTTTCAATATCTTCTGTTTTGGGTGGTTTGGGTATGAACTTAGAAAAAGTGTTCAGGCTCTGGCTGATTTTCGGTACCATATTATGAGTGATATACTCACCATAACTAGGGATATCGTTTAAAAGAATTCTCACTTCCTTGGTTAAATTCAATAAAAAATAGCTTCCACCAAATGAAATACCGGATATGGATAAGACGTAGATCAAAATAATAGCAAAGCCCCGGGATATTTTACGCTTATAAATCTTTTTTGAAGACATCCAGTTGACCACCGGATTTAAAATATACGCCAAGAAAAGCGCCAGGATAAACATCGGCAGAATTTCTCTAAACCTATAAAGCAAAAGTAAAGTGATGAGGATTAAAATCGTCGATAAGATGACTTTAAATCTTTTGGAGGAATCCATTTAATCTTGCTATAATATTATATGTTTTGATCTTCTTGCATTATTAATCTTTAATAGCGCTATTACGCTATACTGACAAGTCAACTACTGAGGTAAATCGTAATTTTACTAAGGATTTTTAGTTTATCAAAAAAAGGAAGTGAGTATTTTTAATGCCTTGATAAGTCATGCTAGAAATAAAGTTGATAAAATTTTTTGGCAGGTCTTCTTCAGACAAATCGCCTCCTGAATGAATCAAAACTATAATCACTCCAAACTCAACACAGGTGAGGTTCACTTTATAGTCTGGAAACGATATTTCCTTCAATACCGATATGCTCGCTGACTTTTTGTTTCGCTTTTCTGGCTTGTTGCTTTGAACTAAATGGGCCTGCGTAAATGGAGACCTCTTTGTAAATCTTGTTTTTTGTCTCAAGAGTAAATTCGACCTGCGTTTTGTTGATAAACTGCTCAAAATATTTTTCGTATTTAAAAGCCTCATTATAGCTGGGAAACTCACCAAATGAAATTCGGTACTTTTTCTTGTTTCGTAAGAGGATAGCAGGTGGAAGCCGATCATTGAAACCGTTAAGCAAACTTAATTTATCTTCCGCCCAGTTGATGTTATAGGCGTTTTCTGAAACAAGATGGTAATATTTGGTGGATTGTTGCTTGGACCTCGTAAAGGTTGAATAACTTAAATTTTGTAATTGGTTTGATAATTTTGATCGGCAATGGGGGTATACGCATTTTTGAACCAAAAGATAGTATTTCTTTTTGCCGGAAGTGGATGGGCGTTTTTCTTCAGGTTTGAAAAAAATACTTTCCTTAACTGGCTCTGGTTTTTCGATTTTAAATTTTTTCATCAAGCCATTATCGTCTTCCTGAAAATTAAAGACTTGCTGCTGGATATTGCTCCAAAAATAGTAGGTTAATCCGCCTAGAATCATAATTAAAAAAAGGAGGATATAAATAAATTTAGAGGATTTTTTCTTAATATTTTTTTGTCTCTTGAGAGATGTCGCCATTTTATTTCATGTCAAAGATGTTTTTTAAGTCAATTATTTATTAATACCTTAAAGTTAGACCCAGCTTAAACAGTTAGCCTTCATCCCACATGAAAAGTCCCTTTTTCTTGTCGTCAAATTAGATACGACGAAAACGTCCTGCAATTTTTATTGTTAGTTATTGATATTTTATTCTGTTTGCTACCTTAAAGCTAGCATTTTTTTCGGGATGCAGTGGAGTATCATTTATATTTAATATAGAATAAAAAACTCACCGAATTGTTATTTAGGGCTCCTTTAATAATTATTGAAAAAATATAATTTTTCAAGCAATTATCGACAATCCACGGTTATTTATGACCAATTTTATTGATAAAGTAAATTGCAAAATAGCATATATATTAAATCATCAACGAAATTATAGTATTGTGACAAGATAAAAAATTAAAAAAGATCGGCTATAGATATTCAACATACAAAATGAATCAAGTTTTTTGTCATTTAGCCGATAAAGTAGTAAAGTTAAATAAAGATTGGAGGAAACAATGAAACGCTTGAACTCGGCTACCGTCTTTTTTATATCGATGCTATTTTTTATTGGTGTTCTGACGGTTGCTTCCCTACACTTTTTCAGTAAAGTAAATGATCAATATATTATGGTACAAAGTGGGACAAAACCGACTAGATTTATAATAGATAATTATAAATATGTCCAAAACAAAAAGGGGCTGGTATATTCACTCGCTTTTTTGTTGGCGGGAACCAGTTTTTTTATCATGATTTTACTTCCGAGTGAGGAAGTTAAAAAGAAAAAAGTGGACGAACCAGTTAAGACTCCTGCTCCGCCTATCAGGAAAGACAGCCCGATTTCAGCAGTGATCGAGCAACCTGAAACCAAGGAAGCATCTGAAGAAACCGAAGACGAGCAGGTGGCGCTACCTAAGCCAAAGGCAATTGATGTACTTGCTGAAATCGAAGAAGATGTTGAACTCGATGAATTTACCGAGGATACCTATCACGAAATCGTCGAAGGCGAGGACGATGTGGTTTATGGAACCGAGGAAATTACAAACGCCGCAATCATGGATTTTGTCCATAAATACCCTGATAGTGCTCTGAAATTCCTTTATAGAAAACGACTGGACGGAAAGGCTGTTTCTTCCGAAGAAGAGGAAATCTATAGAAATTGGGAAAAACGAAAAATGTTTCGAGCCAAGGTTAAGGCCTATATTTTATCCCTAATGGAGTGGGATAAGATGCCGCAGGAACCTTTATTTGAGATATGGAAGAGAATGAGAGATCACATCTACGAAGTCATCGACTAAAATAAAAAGGGCTTGGAAACATTCGTTTTCGAGCCCTTTTTATTTTCAAGATCATCTGTAATTTCGGTAAAGACCTACCACAATTCCTTTGATTTCAACATCAATCGCGTCAAAATACAAAGGCTCCATCTCATGGTTCGCCGGTTGCAATCGGATTTTTTTCCCTTCATAATAGATTTTTTTCAGCGTCGCTTCCATCGTCTGGATCATCGCGACAACCATTTCTCCATTATCAGCTTGAGACCGACTTTCAATCAAGACATAATCACCATCGTAAATCGCCTCTTCGATCATAGAGTTTCCTTTTACTTTCAAAACGAAAGTCATCTCAGGATTTTTGACCAGACTGGCTGGAAACTCAAAAAATTCGTTTTCTAAAAAATGTTGGATCGGGGCGCCGGCGGCAACAGTTCCCATAATCGGCAGATCAATCAATTCTGAATCGAGTTTTTGTGGTGTCTCAATCGCATGCTGCCCCAAAAAGGGTTCCATCACCCGGATCGAACGGGATATATTTTTTTCTAAAGAAAGAATCCCCTTTTGTTCCATGTTCTTTAAATGTTTATGAATTCCGCCCGCTGAAGAAAGGGAAAAATGAGATGCGATGTCTCTGACACTGGGGGGAAATTGATGTTCATGAATAAACTGCTTAATATACTCCAGGACTTCGGCCTGTCTCCGGGTCATTTCCATGGATTTCCTTAAAATTTATTAACGATAATATTTTACAACAAACAGTGAACAAGTGTACATTGTTTATTGCAAGTTGTCAAGGAATGGCTTAGCTGGTTTCAGCGGAACTGACTTGGTAATGAAAAACCAAGAGAAGGAATGCCTGGAGATATACACTAGGTGGCAGATGACCTAAAAATGCAAATCAAGATCCGAGGGTTGGAAAGAATGATCCACTTCATCATTCTTTTCGATATCAGAGATCATCTTAAAGACCATGGACTTGCATTGATCATAAGTCAGAGCTTCGATCTTGACTCTGCCGACACCCAAGGATTTGGTCAGTCTAGTCAAAAAGTCCATTTCTTGTTTTTCAATGGTCTCGTCTGCCAACGCAACGGTCGCGACAGTCAGCAAAAAGAGTTTTTTAGCTTTGTCAGATGATAAATGCTTGCTCAATTCAGCGATGTCTTCTTTGATCGGCTCATTGAAGTCCGAGATATCCATGGGGTCGATCTTTCCCAACTCCATGATTTTATGAAGCAGGTTTTTCTCTGATTCTACAAGTTTGGCATCCTGCTGAGCCATTTTAACACTGGCCTTCAAGATGATTAAAATATCCTGCTTATTCATTTTTATATTTTTGGAAAGGAATTGCGCCAAATATCTTCAACAAGGCATTTTTTTAACCCGGATTATTTAATCCCTCAACTATAACTATTGCTAGTATAATAGTTTGCGGATTAATTTCAATTCAATAATGCAATAAATTATCCATGGAAAGAATCTATTATTTCTTTTCTGGGTTAAAAATACGGATTTCACCATAGATACCATCGAATCCGACGGATCTAAAAACCTTTTTCTGACGGATTTTATCAATTGCGATGCCCAGTCTTTCTGAATGAATTTTCTTTATTTCCTCAATAGGAGTATTGAGCAAAAGATTAAATTCAGAGCCGAATAGTGAAATAACGCGGCTGTATTCTTTTTGTACTTTCTTGCTTTTTGAGCCGACGCCGAGCATCTCGGAAAGCACTTCGGTCAAAGGGATCATGTGAATGGATTTGGGCTCTTCAGGGCTAAAAACGGGTTCTTTGCGGTCAGCCAACTCCGAAACACGTCTCATGACTCCCAAAGTCAAAGGTTTGTTACAGGCAGAGCAGATAGTTCCTTTGATGAAGATTTCTTCCGCGCTGTAGGAAATCCCGCATTTGCGATGGCCGTCAGAAAAGTACTTCCCGTTTTCTGGAAAAAATTCGATGGTTGCGTTAAAACCGGTTCCGGGATTCATCAGTGATTTTTTTAAAGAGGAGAAGTCGAATCCCGTATCAAACAGATTCGCCTCCCGGCCCAGGTTCCATGGGGAATGGCAATCCGAATTGGAAATCAGGCTGAATCGGTCCAGATCAGAAATCAGCCTTATCATTTCCGGGTCGGCTGAAAGGCCGGTTTCAAGAGCGAAAATGTGTTCGGTCAGATCCTCGAAACAATCCTCAATGCGATCAAACCCTGATTTGGAACCAAAAAGAGAAAACCAGGGTGTCCAGATATGAGCGGGGACCATAAATCCCTCTGGTGAACATTCCAGCAGGATTTCCAACAGGTTTTTCACATCCAGCCCCAAGATTGGTCGGCCATCGTAATCGATATTCCCGATTTTTCTAAGCCTTGAGTTGATTTTTGTCACCGAATCAAAATCAGGAACGTAAAGCAGGCAGTGAATTTTTCGGACTTGGCCTTTTTTCTTATAGATACAACTCAACTCCGTACTTAGCATAAAATGACTGTCGGTCTTACTGGGAGTGATGCCATCCAGACTCTGGCTTGATGGAGGTTCTTTCAGCTTAAAAAAGCCACCTTCGACGGGTTGCAACATTGATTTTAATTGCTCAAACCAGACAGGGTGGGTGAAATCGCCTGTTCCAAGTAAATGAATACCTTTGATTTGGGCCCAGTTAAAAAACCCATTAAGATCGCATTGTTTGCTGGTGGCTCTGGAGTAAAGCGAATGGGTGTGAAGATCGGCGATATACTTCATTTAAATAAGAGAGATATGGAATTAAAAAATAATATCTAATCAAGGCCCGTTTGTTTCGTCACCTCTAAATCCCCAATCCGCCCGGTTTTCAGGTCATAGACCCAGCCATCGATGGTGATTTTATGTTCTGAATTCAAAAAGAATTTATTTTGACTGATATTGTTAACCTGCTGAATGACGTTTAACTTGGTAATCAGGTTTAGTTTTTCAATTGTTGTTTTCATTAGGGCGAGTTCTTTCTGGTGACGATCAATCACAGTTTTAATGCCTGAAACCCAGGAGGTCACAGGTTCTTTGGCGCTACCCTGGTAAGCGGTTAAGACCCCTCCGCATCCATAATGACCGCAAACGATAATGTGACTGACTTTCAGATCTTCGATAGCAAACTGAAGAACCGACTGGCTGTTATTGTCATTCTCAGGAACGAGATTGGCGATGTTACGGTGCACGAAAATCTCGCCAATTTTTAGTCCGGTGCTTTCATAGGGAGAGACCCGGCTGTCGGCGCACCCGATCCAAAGATATTTTGGCCTTTGTCCTTTGGCGTGACTCCTGAAAATTTCCGGTTTTTCAAGAGTCATCCTTTCGGCCCATTCCCGGTTGTATCTAAGAAGCTTGTCCAGTCCCATAGTTTAAGTCGTTTATTAATTAAAAGGGTAATCGCAAAATGTCAGTTATTAATTCAGTAACCCATTGCCAATCCGTCTCGCCTGGGATCAGAAGCGCCATAAATTACACCCTTCTCAATATCCACTAGGATGCTTGAGGCCGCGCCCATCGTTAAACCGGATTTAATAATATGCCCTTTCTTTTTAAGCAGGTCCAGCGTGTCGGGGCTAAGCCCTTTTTCGACATAAAGCAGGTCGGGCAACCACTGGTGATGGATTCTGGGAGCTGTGACCGCTTCCGCCAAATTCAGCTTGTGATCGATGATATTAATGATGATCTGCAAAGTGGTCGAAATGATTCTGGAGCCGCCCGGCGAACCCGTGATCAGGAAAATATCGCCGTCCTTGAGTACGATGCTCGGCGACATTGAGCTTAACATTCTCTTATGGGGCTCAATCTTATTCGCCTGGCCGCCGATCAAACCGTAGGCGTTAGGTTTCCCGGGCTTCGCGCTGAAATCGTCCATTTGGTTATTCAGCAAAAATCCTGCGCCGTCAACCATGATCCCTGAACCAAAACTAAAATTCAAGGTGTAGGTATTTGAAACGGCGTTTCCCTTTTCGTCAAGCACGGAAAAATGAGTCGTCTCAAAGCTCTCGTACCCTGGAAAGCTCGCGGGGCCGATTTCATTGCTGGGAGTTGCTTTTGAAAGATTGATTATGCTTCTTATTTTTTCCGCGTATTTTTTAGAGAGAATCGGCTGAAAAGGGATCTTGACGAAATCGGGGTCACCTAAATATTTAGATCGGTCAGCGTAGGCCCTTTTCATGGCTTCTGAAAGCAGGTGAATGCTTTCGGCTCCATTATGACCCATTGATCCGAGATCATATCCCTCAAGGATGTTTAAAAGTTGGACGATATGGATCCCTCCCGAACTGGGCGGGGACATGGAATAAACATCAAAGCCCCGGTAGTTCCCAGCAATGGGCTCTCTAAGAGTCGCTTGGTATCCAGCGAGGTCATCCATGGTTATCAAACCCCCGTTTCGCTTCATTTCACCAACCATTAATTTCGCGGTCTTACCTTTGTAAAATTCTTTAGCGCCATTTTCGGCGATTCTTTTGAGAGTTTGGGCTAGGTCCCGCTGAATAAAAAGCTCACCCTGTTTGTAAACCGATCCGTCAGGCTTAAAGAAAATTTTTTTAGTGGCTGGCCATTTAGAGAGTGCCGCCTCTCTTTTATTAAGTTGCCAACTAAAGTTTTTGGAAACGGGAAATCCTTTTTCTGCGAGCATGATGGCGGGTTTTAATGCCTCTTTTAAGGAAATAGTACCAAAGCTTTTAAGCGCTAAGGCCATACCGGCGACCGTACCGGGGATGCCTGAGGATAAATGACTGAATTGGCTTTTTGTGGAATCAGGTTCACCGTTTTTATCCAAAAACATATCCCTGAAAGCTTTTTCAGGCGCTTTTTCGCGGTAATCGATCGCTTTTACAGGGTTATCCTTTTGTTTCACCAGCATAAAACCACCACCCCCGATATTTCCGGCGCGCGGCTGAGTTACCGCCATGACGAAGGCCATAGTGACCGCCGCATCAATGGCATTGCCCCCTTTTTTCAGGACCTTAAGTCCCTCTTTAACGGCGGTGGGGTCACTGGCGACGACCATCGCCTTTTTAGTCTCAATCGGCGAAAAGATCGCGCTGGGCCTGATAATGGCCTGTTGTGCAAAGAGCGGGATTGATAAAAAACACAAAAGGCTTAAAATAAAGATAAAACGGAGATTCATCATAAAATAACTTTGTAGTCGTTTTCGTATTTATTTTTATTTATTCTCGGTTTAATGACTTAAATATTTGGACAGGGTATTCCTTATCACCGATTAAATCAAGAATCTCAATAAAGAGGCTTTGAGTGGTTTTTGTGTCGATTAAATTCTTTTACAGAAAGGCGGTTGGTTATCATAAGAAGGTTTTATTTAGTGTTTTATTTTTAAGCGGTGCTTTGTTCGGAGCTGAGCTTTATGCTCAAAAAACGGTGCTATTTTTGGGGGACTCTTTAACCGCGGGTTACGGTGTTGAACTAAGGGAAGCTTTTCCGGCAATAATCCAGGAAAAGTTCAATAAATCAGGCCGGGGAAATATTAAAATCATTAATGCCGGTATCAGCGGATCAACGACCGCAAGCGCTTATGGCCGTTTGAGATGGTATTTAAAAATCAAGCCGGATATTGTCTTCTTGGCACTGGGCGCGAACGACGGCCTCAGGGGGCTTAACCTTAAAGAAATGGAAGGCAACCTGGAGAAAACCATTCAACTCGCGCATGACAATCAAATCAGGGTCATCCTGGCGGGGATGAAAATGCCTCCAAATTATGGGAAAAAATATACCCGGGACTTTGAGGAAGTGTTCGTAAAACTTTCAAAGCGGCATAAACTTTCTTTTGTTTCTTTTCTACTTAAGGATGTTGCGGCAAGACCTGAATTGAACATTGGGGACGGAATTCATCCTAACCCAAAGGGGCATCAAATCATCGCCGAAACCATTCTGAAAACCCTTTTGCCTTTGCTGGACTAATCAAATGATTTTGAACCTGAAGAATCTCACCAAAACTTTTTTTTCATCCGGTAA
>JAOUME010000194.1 GCA_029881655.1 Deltaproteobacteria bacterium
GAATCGTCGCTCAGGTTTATGGACGCTGTATCGGATGCCGTTTCTGCATGGCCGCCTGTCCTTATACCGTGAAGTATTTCAATTGGTACGACTATAACAAGAAGATCCCGCGGGTTCACAAACAATCCGGCAATCCGGATGTTTCAATCAGACCCAAAGGTGTTGTCGAGAAATGCACCTTCTGTCATCACCGTCTGCAAAAAGCAAAGGATAAAGCGCGCCTTCAGAAACGGGAAATATCCGAGGATGACTATATCCCCGCCTGCGCAGAGTGTTGTCCGTCACAAGCCATCTATTTCGGTAATCTTGAGGATGAGAAATCAGAAGTCAAACGGTTATCGGAAAGTCCCAGAGCCTTTAGGCTGATGGAAGGGCTGGGAACAAAACCCAAAGTGATTTATTTAGCGGAGAGGGAAAGCAATGACTCATAAGGATTATTCAAACATCGATGACGCCGTCCTGATGGAGCCGATTTTTAAGACGAGCAGAAAGTTTTACGTTACCACCGGCATCTTATCGGTTTTTGTCCTTTGGGGGGTCTACTGTTTCAGCGTTCAGTGGCGCGAAGGTTTAGGCGTTACCGGCATGAATCTTCCAGTTTCCTGGTCTTTCTACGTCACCAATTTTGTCTTCTTTATCGGTATCTCCCATGCGGGGACCCTGATTTCGGCTATCTTGCGCATGACCCAGGCGGAATGGAGAAGACCCATCACCCGTGTCGCCGAAGTCATAACCGTCGCGGTGTTGGGCATCGGGGGAATGAATATCCTGATCGATATGGGCCGCCTGGACAGGATCACCAATGTTTTTATGTATGGCCGCTATCAGTCGCCGTTGCTTTGGGACGCGACCAGTATTACGGCCTACCTGACCGCCAGTTCCATTTACCTTTTTATCCCCATGATTCCAGACATCGCCATCTTAAAAGAGTACGCCACGGGCTGGAGAAAATTCCTCTATCAGGTGCTTTCTTTTGGATGGACCGGAACCGAGAGACAGCACAAAATTTTAAACCGGGTTATCGGAATTATGGCCATCCTGGTAATTCCAATTGCGGTTTCGGTCCATACGGTCGTCTCTTTTGTCTTTTCGATGACGGTTCAGCCCATGTGGCACAGCACTATTTTTGGACCTTACTTTGTCGTGGGAGCTATTTTTTCAGGGCTTGCGGCTCTTTTGATCATCATGGCGGTCGTCAGAAAGGTTTTTCACCTGGAGGATTACCTTCAGCCGATTCATTTTAGTTATTTAGGCCTGTTGGTTCTCGCGATGACTTTGTTGTGGTTCTATTTCACCTTCGCTGAATATTTGACCGCCTATTTCGGTAACGAGCCCGACGAGATGAGGGTATGGTGGTCTAAAATTTCGGGTGATTACGCGATCTATTTCTGGGCTATGGTGATTTTCAATTTCGTCATTCCGATTCCAATCCTTGCTATCAGAAAGTTAAGAACCATATCGGGTACAGTGATCGCCTCTTTTAGTATTTGCATTGGCATGTGGCTGGAGCGTTTTATCATCATTATTCCGACGATGGCCAATCCCAGACTGCATCAGCTACCAGCGGGTTCTTACAGTCCCACCTATATCGAGTGGGGTTTGATGATGGGTTGTTTTGCGCTTTTTGGGCTGATATACGTCATGTTTTGCAAACTGTTTCCCATTGTTTCCATTTGGGAGGTCCGGGAAGGGCGGGAAGAGACGATGAAAATTGTCCAGGAGAGAGTGGAGCGGTATACTCCTGGTTTGGGAAGGCTTAACGATAAGGAGCTAAGTTGAATTTTATGGAAAATGAACCTGTTTTAGAAGAAACTGAAAGCCACTGGGTTTTTAAGGCTCAGCTATTGATTATCATTGGTTTTACCTGTTTCGCAGCTGCGGTCATCTTATGGATTTGCCGCTTGATTTACGTATCCTGGGATTTAAAGGACACCTTTTCGGGTTCGATCAGTATCGCCATTGTCGCCGGCACGATCTTTTTGGTTATACTGTCGATCTTTCATTATCTGGTCTGGGGACTGATCAGGGAGAAAAAATCCAAACTCGATTAAAAATGAAGATGTTTCTTAAACAATTGATCATCATTCTGTTTTTATTGGCTCTGGCTGGAACGGCACAAATTCTGGCTCAGCAAAAAGAGCTTCTGCCGGACAATCCGCTTCAGGGCAGAGAATTGTTCACCACCAAAAAGTGTATCAAGTGTCACGCTATTCAGGGGGTTGGCGGCAGGATCGGCACCGATCTCGGCAAAGTCAATATGGACCGCAATTTTCTGGAAATGGTCAGCAGTCTGTGGAATCATTTTCCCAGAATGAACGAAGCCTTTAAAAAGGAAAAACTTCTTTGGCCCAGCTTTACGGAAAAAGAAATGCGCGACCTGATTACTTTTTTATACACCGTGAATTATTTCGATCAGTTGGGAGATCCTAAAATCGGCGAAATGCTTTTTCAGGAGAAAAACTGTTTTTTCTGCCATAGCGTCGGTGGGAATGGCAGGGGAAAGAACCGGAGTCTGGATGACTATCAGTATCAGATTTCTCCCGCTTTTATCACAAGCCAGCTTTGGAACAACGGACCGAAAATGGCGAAAGAGATGGCAAAACAGCGCGTACCCAGGCCGGTGTTTAAAGATAGAGATGTGATCGATATTTTGGCGTTTATTAAGGAAAAAGGGTTGACCAGCAAAACTAACCGGTTCTACTTGCAGGTCGGCAGCCCTCAAAAAGGGGAAAAAATCTTTAAGGATAAAAAATGTCTGCATTGCCATCCTGTCGATAGTCGGAAAAAGTCGATCGGGCCCGAGCTCATTTCAAAAAAACTCAAGGGAAGTCAGAGTTATATCATGAGTAAAATGTGGAACCACGGTTCCAAAATGTGGAAAAAAATGGCGGAGGAGAAGATAAAGTTTCCCAAAATCACTCCAGAGGAGATGTCCAACCTGACCATGTTCCTGTATTTTCTCCAGTTCGAAGATCCCTTAGGCTCAGCGGCAACCGGCAAAAAGCTTTTCCAGGACAAGCAATGCCAGATTTGTCATTTTTCGAACTCCGAGGGGCAGGGCATCGGTCCCGACCTGAGGCGCTTGAACCTCAACAGCTCTCTCAGTATCGTTACCGCCATGTGGAACCACGCTCCTGAAATGCAGGAAATGTTTGTGGGTCTCAATATCCGCTGGCCAAGGTTCGAAAATCAAGAAATGACTGATCTTATGGAATATATTATTTCATCTCAGCGAAAATAGAATCAACCTGACTTTGCGCGTCAATGACGATAAAAATCAAAAATAAAGAAAACGTTGTTGTCCCTGGAGTCCGGATCTGTTTGTTGTTTTTAATTTGTTTTGTTATTTCTCAGCAAAGCGCGACATCCGAGGGAAACATCAATTATCCGATCAAATTCGTAGGTGTTTCTAAATGCCGGAAATGTCACGAAGACACAAATAAAATTAAAAATACCGGCAATCAGTTCAGTTTGTGGCAGCAATCAGCTCACTCGAAAGCCTTTAAGACACTTAAAACCAGGAAAGCAAAAAAAACGGCCAGGAAAATGGGAATTAAAAAACCCCATGAATCAGAAAAATGTCTGGTTTGCCACAGGACTGCGTTTAAAGCCCCGTCAAATAAGCTCAACCGAAGTTTCAATGGCGAAGATGGCGTGCAGTGCGAATCCTGTCATGGAGCCGGCGGTAAATACTCCGAAGAAAAGACCATGAAAAAAATCGCCAGGGAGCGAAAAGTCTCGAATGGTACAAAATACGCCAAAAAATGGGGTCTAAGCTATCCCGACGAAAAAACCTGCCTGAAATGCCATACGAAAAGTATCGACCGGGCCGGCATAACCTATTTCAATCCAACGGATAAACCCTTCGATTATAAAGCGGCCAGCTTAAAGATCATCCATAAAAGACCTTGAATTACTTTGACCTTTTTGATTTTGCCGTTATAAAATATTGGAAATAAGCGAAATGCGGTAGTTCCTGATTCCTTGATAGTCGGGGATCAGAAAGAGTTTTCTCTTTAAATCCAACTTAACCATTTTGCTCTCAATGGTTCTATTACGCTTGATGAGTCTTATTTGAGCGTCAAAAAACTGAACATCCCTGCCTTTGAAAACCACTTTTCGCGCGACAAGTTCGATTTTTTTGGCTCCCTGGAAAAAGATATTCCAATGAAAGCGGTTGATCACCGTCATGGAGATATAGCCAACGCCATTTAAAAAAATATCCTTCTCTTTATTCTTTGGATTTTGTTTTATTTCGGCGATTTCCTGGGCCAGACCATTTAAGCTTGATTGAAACCTGTAGTCTTCCCCCGGATAGAAGTAGTCATTCAGTAAGACGTTTTCGATTTTCAATTCGTTGACGTTCCTGATATTAAACAAGGCAAATTTTCTTGGCTGGACAACGAGGCTCTCGGCGGTCACCTCGGAGAGTTTACGGTTGTTTTGATAGAACTGGGAGCTGAGCCCATTCGCTAAAATGGGATTCAGGGTAACGGCCGGCTGGATTTTCGGGGCGGCAGGTACCATCGCCGCTTCGGGTTCATGGTTCTGATGAGCATCGTAAA
>JAOUME010000195.1 GCA_029881655.1 Deltaproteobacteria bacterium
CCAAAGCGAATCATTTTTTCACAAAGCGCTTTGTCGATCCTTAAAGTCTGGTTATTTTCGGCAATTAGGGAAAAACAAAACGACGTTAGTAAAACCGTCAAAAATAAGGCTATAAAGGGTTTTATTATTTTTAATTTCATTTTGTTATATGGATGGGGTTAATAACAAAGCAACCTACTGGTCTTGCGGTTCCTTTTTGTATCGGTAACTCGGGTATTTTACTTATTCCTGAGTATAAATCAACAAAAACAAAACATCATTAATATGATAACGATTTCAACCAATCAATTGATATGCTGGGCAAAAAACAAATCGGGTCTATAGAAATCAACTAAATACCAATAAAATACCGTTGATCGACCATCAACTGAGAACATAAATATAGGGGGATACCGGACAGGATTTCCCCTGTCCGGATAGATGTTTTCAAGGATTTTAGATATCCCAGTTTGCGTCGATTCCGCAAAGGGTGGCCTTGCCTTCAATGTCTTCATCCTTATGGCAGGTAAGACAGGTCGAAGTCGCCTTTCCGACAAAATGCTTGTTGGCAACGTCATACAGCATGACCTCACCATCAAGGGGCCGGATTGTATCATCCATCTTCGTTCTTGACGTCGCGATGACAAACTTTCCATCTGGAGTAAAGATAGCGTCATGAGCCTGTGTTCCTGGAGGCATATCCTGGCGATTGTTCAGCTCAAGCGTTTCCGCGTTTAGGAAAAGGAGCTGATTTGCCGCGGCGATGCTGATAACTTTGTCATCAGGTGAAAAATACATCCTAAATCCGATATAACCTTTTTCCGGACCGTCAATAACTGTTTTCTTCAAGACCTTCACGTTGCCTTTGACGAATTCGTTCATGTCCAGCAAGAAGATATGAAGTTTACCAACAAACTTACCATGGTCACTCTCGGTCTCGTTGATGGTCAAAAGCAGCTTGCTCATATCGTTGGAGTTGGTGCCATGATAAAACTTATAGGGCGCTCCGATCGTAGCTTCGGTGCCTTCCAGAAAAACTTTCCTGACTAAAGAAAGATCCGATTTGTTATAGATATCAATGTAGCCTGGGTGCGTCATGGCGATCGGCATATAATATTCCGCTGTTTGAGCGGAAGCGCAGTAGATGCTGCCGGTTTGGGTTACTTTCTCGTCCATTGGAGCGTCAATACTCATGATCTCTTTTTTGGACGTCAGGTCGTGTTTCCCCACATGCATCGAGTTCGTGTTGGGATCAATCTTGTAGGTAGCCCAAAACATAACGTTTCTGTCTTTATTGTCGATTCTGGGATCATGTACGGGATGAGTGATTTTAGCCTGCGTTGGGCCTTCTTTCCCCAGCCCAATTTTGATTCTGCTGAGTTTCTGCATCTGGATCGGCTGATCCAAAGAAGGGTCGATTAAAACCTTTGCGCTGGCGACATGACCACCCATTCCAGCGATGTAAAGTGTGGATTTATAGGTGGTTCCTGACATCTTGGCACTTTCTGTTTTGGCCGGTGCCGTTTGTTTTGCGGGCGAACCGCAAGATCCCAGACCAATCAAACTAAAAGAAATCCCAAAAACTGCGGCATAGCCGAGTTTTCTTTTCCAATTTTGCATCATCATCTCCCTTATATAAACTGAATTTACAAAATAAACCGCTATATAATTAACCCCCCTAAAAATCACCTGACGGGCTATTTTTTGTTTAGAACATGTTTCGCACGCCGAATCTCAACTTAACACTATGAATTAGTGTTTGAATCGACTATTAAATCTAACTATTGTATATTGAATTTGAAATGTTATGTCAACTAAACTAATGACAATCAGGGTCTGAAATGGATAAAGGAATGTTATTTAAATTGATTTTTTAAGAAAAATTAAAATCATTATTAAGTTGAGCAGTCAACTCAAGTTTTAACATCCTGGTTTATCAAGCCAATTTAAATCAGGAAAGAGAATATAAAAAACAAATTTTGAGTAATAAAAATGAGTAAAATTGTTATTAACAGTTGGAAATAAGATTGATCTTTTTGGCCGCTATTTGATCAAATCTTTTTGGGTTTTAGATCTCCTTCCGAAAAGAGGGCGAAATCCAACCAGCTTAACCCGAACACCAAAAGTTCTTTTTCATTGGCTTCGAGTTTTTTTATTTTTTCCGGTGAAATTTCAAAACGTTTAAAAAAGGAACTATTAAAGACGAAAGACTTGAAGGTATCAATATCGTAGCATGCCATGATAAAAAACTCCATTTTTTTGTCTTCTTCGCCGCTTAGGCGAAGCGTTTTCATTCGGTTGACCAGATTCATCCATTTTAAATTATCTTGTTCCAGTTCTATGACTCTTTGATCCTTTTTCCAGCGCTGAACCGACCAGATTTTTTTCTCCCGGTGCCCATAACAAATATCTTCTATAATGATAAAATCCTTTTCATCTTCCGGTTTAAGGTCTTCATTGACGACAGAAAGACCGATCGGATAGGAACGGCAAACAAGAGGCCTAAGGTTATAGATTTGACAACCCTTATCATCTACGAATCGACAAGACCTTTTCTCGTCGTCAATGGGTTTGAGTTTGATGAGAGGAACCTGAGTTCCTTTTATATTCTGGAAAAGACAATACTGGTCCAAAAACTCGCTCGAAGTAATCGCCAAATGAGCTTTTATGTTTAAGATATCAAATGGCGTTAAGATAATATCGATTTGGTAGCAGCAACGATTATAACACTGAATCCCTTGATGACAGGAAAATGAAAAATTTTGTTTCCTGGAAAGGGTCTTGATCTGAAAATCCCCTTTTTTGTCTGATGCTGATTGTTGATTCATCGTCGATTTAATCTGAGTTAATATATCAGGTATATAAGCAAATTTAAATAAAAAATAACTGTATTTATTATGTCCGATCGTTTAAGATAGCCAAACAACGCCTTAAGGCCTGTTGAAGACAAATAATAAGATAGGAAAAGGGTTATGAACAAAGTAGAGGATTATCTTTTGAACGCAAAAGAAGCCCTCATCAAGGGTGAAAATAAAAAATCCATTGAGTTTTTCACCGAAGTTTTAAAATTGGAGCCAAATAATCAAGCCGCGCTGATCAGCCGGGGTGTCGCTTTTCATAAAATCAAAGATTATCTTTCTGCAATAAAGGATTTTAACCGCTATGTCGAGTTGAATCCTAAAAGTGAGAAAGCCTTTTGCGCCAGGGGAAATGCTTATTTGGGTTTGATGCAAAATGAAAGAGCGATTGAAGACTTCAACAGGGCTATCGAGTTGAATCCTTTTTATCCGACAGCTTTTTATAGCCGAAGCGAGTATTATAAAAGAATCGACGATCAAAAATTAGCCGAAGCCGACCAACTGACGGCAGATAGCCTCCAGCACAAACTCTCAAAGGCTTATTTGGAATCTCAAGGATATATTTTTCAAAATATCTAATACCTATTAAATTTAGAATAAACCATCCATGCTGAAAATGGATATCGCGAAAAAAATCCTTGTTCTTGGTGTCATCGCTTTATTTCTGCAAAGTGGTAGCCTGAGTGCCTATAGATGTAAATATTTCAAGGAATCTACAGCTCAAACAGGGGAAAAACAACAGTTTCATCCAGCCCGTCATGCTCATAAAAATAAGGCTGAGTATCACACACAGCATGAACCATCCTCTTTACCCACAGGAACCAAAGACGGGAAATCTGCGGAGTTTGATAGTTGTAGCTACTGCAATTACACCCATGGCCTGACAATCCCGGTTGTCAAATCATATCAGACAGCCTCAAATCAGATAAGTTTACGTCTGATTTTCTATGAAAGTTCCCCTGCTATAAATGAGGTGTCTTTTAGCGATGCCTCCCCAAGAGCGCCACCGGCTTATTTTTCCTGATCATTCACAAACTCCCTAACCGTTTTTTACGTAAGCTCATCAAAAGTGGGCTTTCTGAAAAATGGATAATCGTAAAAAATCACCCAAGTAGAGGAAAAATGAGCCTTAAAACGACGATAATAAGTCTGATGTTATTTGTCGCTTGCGCCAACAGTCTTTACGCCTTTAAGGAAAAAGATGTCGAAGCGTTGAAAAATAACAACGAATGTATTGGTTGCGACCTTTCAGGAGCTGATTTAAAGGGAATCAAACTAAGAAAGGCCGACCTTGTAAACGCGAACCTGGAGGAAGCCAAGATGAGTGGGTCTAATCTGAAGGAGGCAAACTTCACCGATATCGACTTTTGTCCCATTGAGCCGGCGCAGATGGAAAAAGCCGATTTCTCAGGGGCTAATTTCGAAGATGCGAACCTGGAGGAAGTGAATCTGGAGGACGCGAACTTGACCAAAGCGAACCTCAAAAACGCGAACATTCAAGACGCCAATCTCGAAGGCGCTGACCTAACCCAGGCAGATCTCACCGATGCCAATATGCGCAGGGTTAACTTGAAGGACGCAAAATTGGATAAAGCCAACATCTCTGGCACTCAGTTTAGGGGTGCGCAGTGGACCGACGGCAAAATCTGTCAAAAAGGATCGATCGGCAAATGTATTTTTTAATCCTTG
>JAOUME010000196.1 GCA_029881655.1 Deltaproteobacteria bacterium
CTTCAAGCACAGTCATTATATTTTCTAATTCTCTAAATTCTTTAGCGATATGCTCAGGGATAGAGGGATGGGTAAAGCGTGGAGCGGGCGTTGGAAAGACTTGGATTTCACTGGGATCAACCAGTTGATTAAGCTGACCATGTTCATGCTGAAAATATAAGGTGGCAAGATCGGTCTCATTAGATCTGTCAATATGTTTACAATTAGGGTTTCTGGGGTCTTTATCAAAAGAGGAAAGAGCCCATTTTCGGGCATCATGTTTAAATTTAGTTAAAACAAAAATCGGATGCTGACAAGTCGGACAAACAGATTTTAATGCTAAGGGTTGACTCTCACGATCGGGAATATAACCAACATCTGAAGGCGGTTTTACCGAATAAACAAAATCAACAGTTAAATGGAAATCACCTTTTCTATCGCAAAAGGTACAATTTATGGAAAGATAAGCCATGACAAATATCCAAGATAGGATTCAAAGAGTTAACCAGGCCGAAAAGGACCTGGCTCTGGCGATACAAGGCAAATCCCTGCCCGATGCTTTTCAGGCCGCGAAAGTTTGGGTCATGCGCCAAGAGGATCAGGAGATCGCCATCGATGCCTTGATATCAAGTTTTGTAATCAACAGCATACGCCATAACCGCTGAAAAGACAAATATGGTTTAGGTGGGGGGTTATTACGAAGATGAGTTGCTATATTTACCGACTCCAAAACCACCAAGTAATCCGGTGCCTGCACCGACGGTGAATTTGACGATGTCATTCACCAGTGTGTTATGACCTAAATGTAGAGCGTAGTAGATGAAAATGGAGAAGAGAAGAAGTGCCGGAAGACCAAGACCAAAGACGAAAATTTTAGTCCGAGAAGTTGTGTGAATTAGTTGAGTTTTTTTAAATTCATGACTTTCTGTGACTGCATGTTTGGCATTATCAAAGCCACTTGCTTCGTTTTTTGCTTTAAGTTCAAGCTCTTGCTTTTTAAGATTAAGCTCTTGCATCTTAAATTCGAGCCCTTGTTGCTCTATCTCTAAAACTTTAAAACGTTCTTCATTACTTAGCTCAGAGAAAGAAATATCTGTTTCATTATCATTTAATTCAGACTGTTGCACCGTAGTCCGAATAACGTTATTTTCATCAGACAAGCTAACCTCTTACATGGAATTTAATTGATTTTCATAAGAACTAAACTCGGGTTGTTTAAGGTGAACGATATAAAAAGTTCGGTTATAGCCAAGGCTCGCATCGATCACCACATCGACTTTATTGATATTATTTGAATTATTATAGCGGAAAAGAATATATTCTGTCTGGGTTAAAACTTTTCGCATCGGGTTATTAGCGATTATATCAGTGACGGGATTTTTAGTAGTATTAACCATGGTTGCTTGAGGTGCAGCTGAGCTTATATCGATTGGATTGCTTTCGTCTAACTGATAGCTCTTAGCAGATTTAAAATGCTTAATAAATATTTTACTAAACATAGGGTTTTTTACTAACCTATGGCTACCTGAAAAGCTTTTATCAAAATCAAATAAATGTTTTTTGTGTCGCATATTCAAATCCTTGTTATTGGTTAATATTCTAGCTAGATTAACGATAAAGAAGAACAAAGTCAATAAACGTTAAAAACATTAATGCAAAGAACGGACTATCTTTCCCCTTTTGCATCTAATTATAGCATGGGAAGCGCGTAAAATCAAATTGTGAGAGCAAGAACATGAACATTAGGGATCTTAAGAAACTCATTATCCGTTGTTTCCCGGGACTGGCTGGATTTCACGTCATCCGCTACGGCGAGATCACCAAGATTCAGGACGCATCCGGTCAGGAGAAACCCAGAACGCCTTTGGCGGTAGCGGACGTTGAGCTTTTGGACGCAGATTTTATTAAGGACGAGCGATTCGACAAACCCCTAAAAGGAGTCAGGCTGAGTACGGCAAACGGCAATATCCAGAGCCTGCCTCAGGAAGGGGATATCGTTATGCTTGCCTTTCCTTTTTGGCGGGCGGATCAGGCGACGGTCCTAAACCACCTTTTCAACAGCAGGTCGCTTGAACTGGTTAAAGGAGTTCTTCGTTTATGTCAGGCGGACAAGCTGGAGATGACCGCCAAGCAACTGGTCAGTCTTGGAAGCGGGGAAGAGGCGGCGGTGCTGGGGGATAGTTTGAAGACGAAGCTGGAGGCGATACTGGATGTGATCGATTCACTAAAGCTAAGTACCTATATCAATGCCGGAGGAGCGCCAACGCCAATTGATACATCCGCGACACAAATCACCCAAATTCCAGCGATCAAAACCGACCTAACATCGATTTTAAGCACCAAGGTTAAGGTAGGAGATCAAGCTGAATGACCCAGTACTATGACTTAAAACTTGACCTGATAACCTTCGATCCCGAGCTGGACGCGGGGGGCAATCCGGTCGAACTGTTCGGGATCGACGCCTTGGAGCAGACGTTTTTGATCTATCTTTGGAATCATCCAAGGACCAGGGACCTGATCAACGTCAATCAGGTTCATGCCAGACAGATCATTTCTGACATCGAGGACGGTCTGGAGACCGATCTCGGCTTCGTTAAGGTCGGCAGTGTCACGATTTCTTTTATTGATAGCATACTCAGCGCGGAAGGGCTGGCCGATCTGAACGGCGAGATCAAACCCCTCAGCGTCAAACTCGATCTGAAACCATAAATGGACGACAGTCAGGTAGAAATCTTATTGAACGAAATCGGGGTGCCTTCCGAGGACTGGATGAGTACGGAGATGGAAACGCAGGCGGCGGGAACGCCAGTGGAGTGGCTGATCGAATCGCTTTCCTCCGCGGTCACCTGGGTCTTTTATCATCTTTTCGACCAGGCCTGGAGAATGATCAGAGGGATTCTGGCGTCCCTGATCCCCATGATCTTCATCCGCCACGCCACGGGACATTGGCTGGACGAACACGCTGAGGATCACGGCTTAGCGAGAGATATCGGGCTTAAGACGCTCCTGCCGCTGACGCTCGGCAAAGACGCCGGAAGTGACCTGGTCGTGCCAATAGGGACGGTATTTTTCACAAAAGGCTCCAACTCGAAACGCTTTAAGACCCTGGTCGAAGTTACCGGATCCTCGGCCGCCACCAGCTTTAACGTTCAAATCGAAGCGGTTTGTCCGGTGGACGTGGACGCAAACGGGATAACAACAGCGATCTACTCAGCGGCCTATAACGTCGTTGGAGGAACTCTTTTCGACTGCGAGGATACGAACCTGCCGATCACGTCTTTCACCTATACTGGTCCCCCCGATCAGTCGGGAGAGGATCCCGAGACGGACGATAATTTACGGGCCCGAATATTCGCGCTGAAGGCCTTAAAGAATCTCGACCCGATTCAGGAGCTCTTTTTGATCAATCTTTTTACCTCAGTCACGGGCGTTACCGGAGCCACACTGGACAGTATCGATCCCAACACGGCCATGATGGATTTTACGCTTTACGGCTCCACGGGTACGATCGATCAGCCCACACTCGACGCGGCGCAGGCGGAATTCGACGCCAACGGCCATCTGACCGATCACGTCACCTTAAGCGGAGCGCAACCCCAGCCGATCACCCTGACGCTTCTGCACGCGGACGGCGGGATCGACGCGGATATCCAGTCGAAAGCCGGAGACTTTTTCAACGGGCTCGCGAACGGAAACAGGGAAGGACTTCCCAGAGGAGCAAACTTCGAGTCCAGCGATCTGCATGATTATCTGCAGGAAACATGGCCGGATTTGAGAACCCGGATCACTCCCCAAAACGACACGTTAGTCACGGGCTATTTTTTCGCGCCGACGATCAACCCGGGGGTCTTGCCATGAACCTGGAGGAACTGCCTTTCTGGATGGGGGGGCCTTTTTGGGCCGCTTTGCGTAATATCGCCGTCACGATTTGGGATAAGATCGAGCTGGCTATCAATAACGTAATCAAGTCGGCCAGAATCGAGCATGCCGGAGCGGAAACGCTCAAGATCAAATGGTTGGATCTACCCATCAAACCGACCGTCCCGGAAAGCATCAAAAAGGATTTCATCAAGTATTACGACCAGTTCATGGACAACGGAGGTAAGTTGGACGGGGTCATGCTCACGCAGACGATTTTCGGCCTGACCGAGTTTTATCTTGAGACCTCTAAAGAGCTAACAAACCTCCCGGTACCCCATCATTATCTCAGGTACTGGGTCGACGCGGGAACGGGCCAGCTTAGCGAAATCAGAGCATTCCTGAGAATAGCCGGTCCCGGACGGTCGGTCTTTCACACCGACATTTTTGAAATCGAACCCGCCCTTGGGTATGGGATCACTCCCTATGGACAAAACTACGGTAATTAATCATGGCACAAATCACCAAACTGACACCGATCGGCAACCTGATCCTGGAAAACGGTCATCAAAACTCGCACGCCATCCTAAACGCCAATCAAAACCTGGACGCCATCGTCCATGCGGCGCAAGCATCCAAAAACCGATTCGTTTCCGGAATACTTTCCGGTTCGA
>JAOUME010000197.1 GCA_029881655.1 Deltaproteobacteria bacterium
AAGATGATTTATTGCCTCTAGCGGTTAAGATTGACTGCAAAACAGTCGATCATATGCCTTTGCCCAGACCGATGTATGAGATTTACGTGCATGGTGCTGAAGTTGAGGGTATTCATCTTCGTGGAGCCAAAATCGCAAGGGGAGGCATTCGTCATTCAGATAGACCGGATGATTTTAGGACGGAGATCTTAGGATTAATGAAGACCCAGATGATGAAGAACGTCGTCATCGTACCAGAGGGTTCAAAAGGTGGTTTCGTTCCCAAAAAACAGGTTTTCAGCAGAAAGGAAACCCTCGAGGAAGGTAAAAAACAATACAAAAAATTTATCAGCGCACTTTTATCTTTAACCGATAATGTGATAGATGGAAAGGTACAGTCTCCTGATAATCTTATTATTTACGATGAATCCGATCCCTATTTGGTTGTAGCGGCCGACAAAGGAACGGCACATCTCTCTGATACAGCAAACGAGATAAGTGAGCAACATGGGTTCTGGTTGAAAGACGCTTTTGCCTCAGGAGGTAAAAACGGTTATGATCACAAAAAAATTGGAATTACCGCAAGAGGAGCTTGGGAATGTGTTAAATTGCATTTTTTAGAACTTGGGAAGGATATTCAGAAAGAACCATTTAGGGTTGTTGGAATCGGTGATATGGCTGGTGACGTTTTTGGAAATGGGATGTTGCTCAGTGACTGTATCATGCTTGTCGGCGCGTTTAATCACATTCATATATTTGTCGACCCTAATCCTGATCCGAAATTAAGCTTTGCTGAACGACAAAGGCTTTTCACGATGCCGGGCTCGACTTGGATGGATTATGACAAGAAGTTGATCAGTCAGGGTGGTGGTGTTTTTGAGCGCTCGGCAAAATCGATCCTGTTAAGTCCTAAACTTAAGGAGTTACTTGGTACAGAAATAGATGAAGTCAATGGTGAGGAACTGATCCGTTTGCTGATGCTTTGTGACGCTGATCTTCTATGGAACGGAGGAATTGGCACCTACATTAAAGCAACGACAGAAACTTCCCATCAAGTCGGCGACCCTACCAACGATATGGTGCGGGTTAACGCGGAGGATCTTAAATTTAAGGTGATTGGAGAAGGTGGCAATCTGGGTTTGACTCAAAAGGCCAGGATCGAATTTAACATCAACGGAGGGAAGATTAATACCGATGCGATTGACAATTCAGGTGGAGTCGGAATATCAGACCGAGAGGTTAACTTAAAAATACTTCTTTTTGAAATGTTACGATTAAATATTATCAAAAATATTGATGAAAGAAATCAATTGATGGATGATGTTTCTCCAGAGATCACCAGATTGACATTAAAAGATAACCGTCAACAATCTCAAATTATCAGCATGGATAATCTCCGTTCCAAGAAAAATATCAGACCTTTTATTGATTTGATCCAATATCTATCCAAGATACAATTACTTGACCGTAGGACAGAAAATATTACCAATAACAATCTTTTAAACCAGTATGCCGAAAAAGGAATTGGGGTTCCTAGACCTGATTTGGCTGTTTTACTTAGCTACACCAAGATGTACTTTTACAAAGAGATCATCAAATCAAAGGTCTTGGATGATCCAAACCTGGATAAAATATTCATGGATTATTTTCCAAAGCAAATATTTATTAAAACCAAGACCACTAAAATTGAACATCCTTTAAAAAGAGAGATCATCGGGACTATGCTGGTCAACCGAACGATCAATCAAAGTGGAATTTCCATTTTGCCGATTATTAATAATATCTTAGGTGCAAGCTCTACAGAAATTATCATTGTACATTCGGTATTAACGCACGCCTTTAATTTTCCATTGTTAAGAGAAAAAATTATTAAAACGATAAAAACAAAGGATGTTCATCTAGCCTATCAACTTTTAATTAAAATTGAAAATTTTATTCTGATGAATATGATTTGGGTATTGGTTCGTTACCCTTCAGGAGATATCAGTTTTTCCCTAGTCGAACCATTTACCCGCGCATTGAATGAGTACAAGGAGTTTTTTGATAAAACTTTGGATGATTATGATAAAGCCGAGTATGAGGTAATGTTGAAAAACCTGATTGATAGCGGGGTCAATGAGGAAATTGGGATTGACATCGTTCAGCTTGAGTTCATCGACGATAATTTGGAACTGGCGATAATGGTCGAAGATACCAAGCTAGCCTTGTCGGATTTGATTGGTATATCCAAAGCGTTAGAAAAAGACCTGCATTACAAGGCTCTTAAGAACCATTTATTTAAACTTGATCCAACTTCTGAATGGGCTATCAAGCATCGTGGAGTTTTGATCAAACAACTCCAATTTATCAAACAAAGTATATTTCGATATATTGTAACTCAATATCATGATTTTGATTCTTTCCAATCTGGTTATGAAATATTTCTGAATGAGAATTCAGGTGATATAAGAAATTATAATGTTGAGTTTAATGATTTTATCCGCACAGAAAATATTGATTTAAACGGAGCAGCTGTTTTAATCAATACTGCCACGAACATCATAAACAAAATGATCGATATATCTCGCCAACAATGACTCTAAAAAGTTTGTCGTGTTTATTATTTCCTAATGAAACAAGAACTTTTTACGGGAAGAGGTTAATTAAAATTTCTTTAAGAAGTTTCCATCTTGTGGGAATCAGCGTTTTAACCGGTGGATTTTATTATTCAATGCCCATTGAGGGTATTCGATTGTACTTATGGATATCTGTCATAAGCGGTTTAGGTATGATCCTTGTCGATTTTATTTGCAATGGTGTTTGGATTATACAAAACCGTGGTTGGATGGTTTTGTTGAAGGTCATCTTGGTTGGGAATATTTCTTATTTTTATCCTCAAGAATTTTACGTTGTTATTATCGTGATTATTTTTTCCGGCCTTTTATCTCATGCGCCAGGCAATTTTAGGTATTATTCAATTTATCATAAAAAAAGGATCGAAAACCTGATGTGATATCAAAGGTTATCAATTTGGACTTAAATAAATTCCAATTATAGGTTGAAAAGTTCTAAAAAGCATTTTAACCCCCCTATTTCGGCAAAATCACTTTTGAAGATGAATTGTCATTCATCAAAACCTAAAAATGCAATCTAGAGCCATAAATTAAGTTTTTATTTTGTTAAATATTATTTGACAATGAAAATTAAATTTATTAATTGTAGTTATAATTGAAGTTATAACTACAATTAATATTCGGTGTAAAATTAGATGAAAGAAGTTGCTCAAAATAAAAATGAACAATTAGTGAGTTTTGGTGATAGTTACCGAAATTCTAAAAACCTCAAAGAAGACGCGATCTGGTCACAACTAAAAAATATTTCCGTTTCAGAGGCTTTAAGATTTTGGTACATGACATTAAAGCATTCTACCAGAATTAATTATGAATGCGCCTTTAAAGGATTAAAGGCAGCTAATCTTGTCGATTTAGAAATGGATTTAAGAACCTTTAGCCTTTCGAATCATGAAAGCTTGGTCGATGATGTTAAACTTATAAGTCATTGGAGCGAAGCGTCACGGCAAGCTAGAGCGGCCGCATACATCTCGTTCACTGGTTTTTTGCAGAGAAGGACTCAAGGGTTGGTTCGGAAAGCAATGCCATCCAAAGAAGGCTTGAATAAGACTTTTTATAAAGTTAGAGAGAAAGTAAAAACATCCGCCCTGACACAGGTAGAAACAAAATTATTTTTAAAGGAACTGGAAGCGATTAACCAAAGGGACGCTTTGATTGCCAAACTTATTCTTCAAGGGGGGAAACGAAAATCCGAAGTGTTGGAGTTGGAGGTTAAAGCGATTGATTTTAGTACCCAAAAAATCACCTACAAACAATCAAAAACCAGAGGAACAGAAAAAAAAACCATCATTCATTATCCAATTCACATAATGAATGAGTTAAAACTTTACTGTGAAAACAGAGATGGCTTGGTTTTTGTTACCCGAAACGGAAAGAAAGTCCATCCGGCGCAGATTGATAGGAACTATTTATTGGCGGGGAAAAGATCAGGAATCTCTTTTAGAGTAACCCCACATGTATTAAGGGTTACTCTGGTTACGCGGCTCAAGGAATTAGAAGTCCAGGATTCTGATATAATGAAGATCACTGGTCACGCCAGCCCGGCGCAATTGTCTCAATACGATAAGTCGGATCCGTCAATTAACGCCACTATGCGATTTAATTTCGTTTAGGTGACTGGAAAAGATTACCAACAGGTAAATTATGATGCGTTTTTGGCGATTTTTTTAACTGCATGATTAATCTCCAGCAATCGACCGTTTGGACCGGGGACGCCGCCTTTAATCATGATTACGTTGAGCTCTTGGTTGATATCAATAATCTCCAGATTCTGAATCGTCTTTCTGGTATTGCCATACTGACCGGGCATTTTTTTATTTTTCATGACACGCGCTGGTGTCGCACTTTGACCAATGGAACCCGTCCCCCTGTTAAAACGGTGACCATGGCTTCCAGGGCCTCCACTAAAATT
>JAOUME010000198.1 GCA_029881655.1 Deltaproteobacteria bacterium
GTTACAGGTCGATAGGATCATTACCTCCTCGACACCGCAGCGGCTTTTAAAATAATTGATCAGAGAGGACACCTCGCTTTCTGGGACAGCGAGCTTTTCCCTCAGTTCAATAGGTGTGTTTTTGTAACTGGATGTCAAAACGCCGAGCTTCATTTTCTTTATTGTCTATTGATTGGTGTTTTTCAGTAAAGCCTGATTTAAGTACTGGATGATTAAGTCCATTGAAATGTTCTCCTGCTCTCCGTTATGCATGTCTTTGACCGCTACCTGTTTTTGGCTTATTTCTTCTTCGCCGACAATCAAGGTTTTTTGAACTCCATGTCTATTTGCCTGTCGCATCTGGCTTTTCATGGACGATAAAAAAGGATCGTAGTGACTAACGATCCCCGCCAAACGGCAATCAGCCGCAAGCTTGCTCACCAACTCCCTGTCCTGCCCCAAGATAAAGACCCCACCTCCTTGCGGTTCCCTTTGGGGCAACAACATGCTTAAACGGTCTGTCCCCAGGGCAAATCCAATGGACGGCACCGGTGATTCTCCGTAAACCTCAAACAGGTAATCGAACCTCCCACCGCCTCCGACCGCATTTTGAGCGCCGAGATTATTGGAGTAGACTTCAAAAACCGTCTTGGAGTAGTAATCAAGCCCTCTGACCAGTCTAGGATTGACGTTAAACTTGACTTTATGTCCGCTTAAAAGTCGAAGCAATTCGTCAAAATGCCTGGAACAGTCTCCGCACAAAAATTCCACGATCGAAGGCGCGTCCCTCGTCGCTTCGATACATTCTTTGACCTTGCAGTCTAAAACCCTTAAAGGATTCGTATTTATCCTGCGGTTGCAGTTTTCACAAAGCCGGTCTTTTTTTTCGTTTAGGTGGCTCTTTAGCCTTTCCTTAAAGGCAGGCCTGCAATTTTCATTCAGACAACCGATTGAGTTCAGTTCAAAGGATATCTCAAAAAGCTCGATCTCGGTTAAATAGTGATTCAGCATCAAAAGGGTTTCAAGGTCCGCGTCCGCCGACGGAACTCCGAAAAATTCTATCCCGATTTGATGGAATTGTCTATAACGCCCCTTCTGCGGTCTCTCAAAACGAAACATCGGCCCCATATAAAAATACTTGACCGTTTTATTCTTCTTTAACAGGTTGTTGTTAATAACGCTCCTGACAACCGACGCTGTCCCTTCCGGCCTTAAAGCCAGGCTTTGATCGCGGCGATCCTTCAAAAGGTACATTTCCTTACCGATAATATCGGTATCCTCACCCACTCCCTTTTTGAAAAGATCGGTCATTTCCAAAAGGGGCGTTCGGATCTCCTCGTAACCATAGAGCCGAAAAACTTCTCTGGCCTTTCGTTCCAAAAACTGAAAACGGATCATCTCGTCTTCAACGATATCCCGCATTCCCTTGACGACTTTAAGGTCCATATAATTAATCTTGATGATCCAATCGATTTAAAACATAGTCTCAACGCAAACCGATAGTTAGCAGTTTTTTATAAGCGGGGCAAGTCAGAAGGGATCGCCTGAAGATTATGGGGTCCTAAAACAGATCAAAGGATAACTTATTAAACTAAAATCTATTAATCTTACGGGGAAAAAAGAATCTATCAACTTTCTTATTAAAACTGATTGTTGTTTCATAGCTAAAAGTTCCCATCCAGAGATAGGCTGATTGTATTTCTTTTATAGGGCTGTTTGTTAGAATAATTAGAAACATGTTTTGCGTTGACCGCCGCCTTGTAATTATTGTTGGCCCAACCAAATCCGCTTGAAGCGCGCAAAGGCAGATCAACACGTAGCGAGCCCAGTTTCGTCGTACTCAACAGGGGCTCGGCAGTTAGATAAGCCCTTTTTTGAACTCCGACACCCATATCCCAAAACAGCCCGTTTCCCCATTTGTTGGCCCAGTCAAAATCCGCCGAAATAAAATTAAACTCGGATTCCTCGGTTCCCTCAGAACTCACTCCAACGCTCACGGCACTTTTATAGGAATCCTGCTTCTCTTTATCGAGCGAAAAATAATCCCATCTGATCAGATTAAACATCCCATTGTTCTTGGCATTCGACGCGCTTTCGGAACTGCCGCCGGTAGTTGCGGCCACCGCGAAATCCTTGTAGAGAAGCTCCAGGGTCAATGAGTGCTTCTTAAAATCCCCACCTTTATCCTTGTAGGCGTACTCTCCGCCTCCTGAAAGGGTATAGTTCTTTGAATAATCAAACCCGACCGCCGAAGGTACGAATAAATGACCGTACTCAAAGTCCCCCAGTTTAATTTCCATATAGCCAAAGTTGACAAACGCTTTCCAATCATCATTGATTGGGTTCTTATAGCCCATGTTTAAAAAACCGACCGACGAATTCAAAATATTGTTGTTAGGATTCGCATATACTCCACGAACAACCCCAAGCATACCGTTATACTTGTCGTAGCCTAAAACAAGGATACCCTTTAGAGTTCTTTTTTGATCCGCTTCCAAACTTTCACGAAACTCCGGCGGAAACGAATCAATCCCATAGGGAGCGCTCAAGTCGTTCGTTGGATTACTGTCAGATTCGGCGCTGATACCAAAAAGTAGTTTCCAGAATAATTTCGACGCTTCCTTAATCTTGTTTTTTGGTTTCACATCCAATTGAACGCCAAAGCCAACCAAATATGTTTTTTGCCTCTGATTACCCTTTTCATCGGTCACACTCACCTTGATCAGGGTCTTGCCTTTTTGAAAACGGAATTTTTTGACGATGACGATGGTTTTGTCGGGCTCGAAAGTTTGAAGCTGATCGTTGATGATCACTTCCTTGATTAAATCATCATCAACAAAAACAAAAGTAACGACTTTCGCGGGATAGTTGATGATCTGTTTTCTGGTTAGATCCGAAGTGAGAATTTGGGGTGCCTGATCCGTCTCTGCCTGAAGCGGAGAAACCAACACAAGAAGAATGATCCCAAATAGAAAATATTTCCCTTTTCCCAAACTACCCCCGCAATCAAATGAAACCCATTGCTTCTTCGGTCATTACGGCCATTTACGGAAGCAATCTCAGACACAAATGGGAAAAGAAGCAAAACAGGCTACAAATCAAAACATATTAAAAAGTTTATTTTTCGAAATCGATCCGCAAAGACCCCGACTTACTCAATACATCCTCGATCACGTCATCCAGGTTGATCTGGGGGGCATCGATCGTTTCGGAATTATTATCGAATGAGGATTCACTTTGAAACACATCTTCGACTTCGACGCTGGTCAATTGAAGAATATCAAGATCCGCCTCAATAACTTCTTCTTCAATAGCCTCGCTCTCATTCAATTCGCTTTCGAACTCCTCGTCAGCCAGCTCTTCCTTCTCCTGGGTGACTGTCGCTAACTGATCCTTATCAAAAGTTTCGTTAATCGCTACGATTTCCTGCTTGCTTTCGGCGATATCACCCTTGGTCGCGACTCCCAACTCCACAAAGGTTTCCTCACCGACAATAACACTGGCTTTCGAATCGGTCGGCGACGGGGAATTGATGCTGTCGTCCGAGGTAGACTTTTGAAGGTCTGGCGGCGCCATGGCCGAGTTACTGGCGGCCTTACCGTTGATCACAATTGAGACCTGACCCGGGTTGACATCCTGCTCCGTTCCGGATGGCCCCAAGAGCCCTACGGTCCCATGCTTGGTCACCACGCTTGTATTGCCGTCTACCGTTGCCTGGACCCACCACTCGGTTCCCTTAATACCGATGACAGCCATGGCGGTTTTCATACGAAACTTTCTGCTCTTTGACCTTAGGGCCGTCGTTTTTAGTTTCGCCTTGCCAAAAAGCATTCTGAAAAAACCGGTCTTATTCCTATTTTTCCAGGGCATCACTTGAAAAACAGCGTTGCTCCCCAGTGTGATCCGGGTATTCTCAACCGTGTCCATGATCGCGCGGGTATCCAGGTTGGTCCTGACAACATCATATTTATTGATTTTAATACCCTCAGATAAATCTTTAAAAGCAAGGGATTTACCCTCTCTTACAACGATCAGTGAGCCTTGCTCAAGCCGCATATCCCCGTAATGCTCGCTGGCGTATATTGGTGAGGCAGCCAACGCAAACAGGATCATTGACAAGATTATCTTTTTCATCTTTCCCCCGGAAGTTTAGCTAGATTTTCATCAACTAATTATTCTTTAGATACTATCTATTTCTATATCAAATTTTTGAGTTTTTTTAAAGCGCTAAAATCATAAAATAGGCATTTTTATGTGATTCTTTTTATTGCCGATACCAGCAAAGGGGTTAAAAATAGATAAGGATGGTTCTTTTTTGATTTAAAAAGTAATCAATCTCATTCTGCTGCTGCTTTTGACTTAGTCCTTTTTCCTTTTCCAATCATCGTCAATATGCTTTTTGTGGGTTTAGACACCGGCAGTTGAAAAAGTTCCTTTTCTTCAAACCAGATTCCATCCAAAAACAAAGAATCCAATTGAGGCGTCTTATAGGAAAGCTCCGCTAATAAGG
>JAOUME010000052.1 GCA_029881655.1 Deltaproteobacteria bacterium
GCGGCCTTGATTCAGATGGATCTGCAAGAGGAGGACCGGGTTTCGATTATTGGGGATAACTGCGCCGAATGGGTTATTTGCGACATGGGGACCCAGGGCGCGGGGGGCGTTACCGTCGGGATCTACGCGACCAACGCCGCGTCTCAGGTGGAGTATGTGGTTGGTCATTCGGACAGCCGTTTCCTCTTTGTCGAGAATGAGGAGCAGTTAGATAAATGGCTGGAATTCAAAAATCCGCCGAAATGTCTTGAAAAAGTGATCGTTTGGGATCTGGAAGGATTGAGGGATTTTAAGCATGAAAAGGTGATCAGTTTCGAGCAGCTATTAGAGATCGGGCAGGACGCTTTGCGCCAAAACCCAAATATCTACGGTGAGAGAGCCGAAAAAGTGAAGCCGGAGGATCTTTCCCGTCTGATCTACACCTCCGGGACGACCGGGCCGCCCAAAGGGGCGATGCTCACCCATCGAAACGTGATGTGGCTGGCGAGCCAGGTCAGCCTCCGGGTCCCCACCAACCCGAAAGATGAGGTGCTCTCTTTTTTGCCCCTTTGCCATGTTTTCGAACAGCTATTCTCGGTCTATATCCATATCACGGGAGCCTATACGATCAATTTTATCGAGAACACCGGCACTGTCGCCGAAAACATGATTGAGGTTTCCCCTACCATCGGCTACGCGGTACCTCGAATCTGGGAGAAGTATCAATCAGGTATCCTGATAAAAATGCAGGAGGCGGATTGGTTCAAGCGCGCTGTCTTTGGATTGGCCTATAAAGTCTCCTCCATCCACACGGACTACAAACTCAGTGGTAAAACCGCGCCTTCGGGAATCCGTCTTGGGGCTTTTCTGGCTCATTGGGCGGTCTTTAGAAAGCTGAAGGAGAAGATGGGCTTTGACCGTTTTCGCTTCGCGATCACCGGAGCGGCCTCCATCGCCATGGAAGTGCTGCGTTTCTACCATACCATCGGCGTGGAGATGTGTGAGGGTTATGGGCAGACCGAGGGTTCCGGCGTCACGACCCTAAATCGTCCGGGGAAAATACGCGTAGGCACGGTGGGACCCGCGGTGGACGGGCTGGAGGTGAAAATCGCCGATGACGGGGAGATTCTGATCAAGGGGGATTCCGTCTTCAAAGGGTATTTCAAAAATCCCGAAGCCACGCAGGAGTGTCTGCCAGGGGGGTGGTTGCGCACTGGGGATGTGGGCGAGTTCGATAGCGAGGGCTATTTAAGCATCACGGACCGCAAGAAGGATATTATCGTCACCGCGGGAGGAAAGAACATCTCGCCCCAATTTATAGAAAACAAGGTTAAGGTCTCCCCCTATGTCAATGACGCGGTCGTGATCGGGGACAACCGCAAATTCATCAGCTGTCTGGTGATGATCGATGAGGACAATGTGGTGCAGTACGCCCAGAACAACAAGATTCAGTTCTCAACCTACCTTGACCTGACCCGGGACCCCTTGATCGTGGCGTTGATTGGCGAGGAGGTGGAAAAAGCCAACAGGGATCTGGCTCAAGTGGAGAAGATAAAGGAGTTCAGAATCCTGCCAAAGAAGCTGTTTGAAGAGGACGGCGAGGTCACCCCCACCATGAAAATCAAACGAAAAAGCATCAACGAACTCTTCAAGGACCTCATCGACGATATCTATTAAATGGCCCCCTTTTAGCGGACAGATTTCCTTTGTTACAAGCAGAGCAAGAAAGAGAGACTTTTTGGTTTCGATGCGCTTTGATGTTCGAGAAACTGACCCTCAAGGGGATTGGAGAGGTTACCTTACAAATGCCGAGAGACCGTTTGGGAGCTTTTCAGACCCAGGTGGTTCCCAAGTGACAGCGTTATGAAAAAGCTCTGGCTGATGATTTGAGTTTGATGTTTTTTAAGTGGTTGCAGCACCCGTAGCCTTGTCGGCGGCTAACGAAAATCCGGCAAACCCCATGAGACTATGGTCATTATAAAGAGCATTTTCAACTTTCTAATCCCCATATCATTCCATTTTTTTAAATAAAATCACCTTAAACATGGGCAAAGCCCGATAAACACCCGTACCCTGTATTCGATTATAGGATGTTGACGATTCGCCAGGATTTAAACTAATATGTAGTGGAATAAATCAAAATTCAACTTATGGATTCTCATGCATTTAAGTAGTAAGGACGGTCGGTTTAACCTTCATCTGAAAGGGGTTATTTATTGGAGTACCCATGGTTTCACCCTGACGGTACTGGCCATTGTATTTGGGATTATCGCCATCGCCATCACGGTCGCGCTTTAACTATCCTTTTTCACCGGTCGATAAGTCCGGCTCTCGACTTTCAGGCCGTCGAGGGTATATAAAATTGCGTTCGCTGGCGGCTCAAAATTTTAAACCGGTTGAGTTATTGTTGATGCAATAAATCATGAACCCCTCATTTCCCGAACCGGGCTTTGATTTTTTCAGCCGGAACGCCTCTTAGGTAAGCCAGGATAATTCTTTGGTTTCGGATGGTCACGCGGATGAGTCCATCTTCTTCCCATTTCCTGCCGGAAGTGACCGCAAAGGCTTTTGATATGGAGATGCGACCTATTTTCTTAAGGTTTAGAACCATCTGGAAGTCTTCCATGACGCTTATTTCGGGGAACCCCCCCAGTTCTTCAAAAACCGCCTTTTTCATGAAGATTCCCTGATCGCCATAGGGCATTTTAAGGATACGCGAACGGAAGGCCACGAGCTTTTCGATCAGGATCATACCCCAGCCTTGAAGATCGCTCTTAAATCCGAAGGCTCCGGCGACTGTACCGGGTTGAGCGAGGATCTTTTGGATCTCATGGGTATAATCAAGAGGCAAAAGCGTATCAGCGTGAAGGAACAGGAGATATTCACCTTGGGCATGTCTGGCTCCCAGGTTAAGTTGTCGGGCTCGCTGAGGAGGGCAATTAAAAACCCGAATCCCCCTTAATTCTCCGATCAGCTTCAAGGTCAGGTCCACACTTCCCCCGTCCGCCACGATGATCTCGACTCCCCTCACCGATTGAACCTGATCGATGACGCGAAGGATATTTTTTTCCTCATTCAGGGTCGGGATAATAACCGATAAAAAAGGATCTGACATAAGGCGGTTAAGCGGCCATAAAGATTAACGATTCAGGCTTTTAGCCGTGATTTCTTGGAACTAAAGGGATTTTTCGGATTTTAATTCCTCCCAAAGCCGAAGATCCTCTGGCCGGTCGATATCATGCAGCGGTTTAAGGATTTTGGCCTTGAGCCCCAAAAGCGTCGCTCTTTTTAGAGTCTCCCAATAGACTCTCTCGCTTCCCCATGGAATATCCTCAAAGAGTTCGGGATAAAATCCGTCTGTGCCGATCAGGTAATAACCCCCGTCAAAAGCAGGTCCGATCACCAGAGAAGTGGTTTTTAGCGAATCAAAAGCCAAGGCTAAAAGCTCGTGCTCTAAAAACGGGCAATCAGAACCGATCAGGACGATCCTTTTGTCTGGGGTTCGATAATGCCGCTTAAGGAGCGAAGTTATCCGCTCACCCAGGTCTCCCGTTGACTGAGGGGTGTAGGTTTCAAGCGCGCCCAGCCAACCCTTCATTAGATCCAGGTCCCCGCCCTCATAATGGATCTCCAACTCAAATGGCACCCTCACCTTCGACTTCAAGACGGACGACAAGACCCTTTCGCTGATTTCCCGGTGGACCAAGGCTGCCTGCTGCGAGGTTAAATGGGGAGTCAGACGGGTTTTGGTCTTGCCCGGGACCGGGTATTTAACGAGCATCACCAGTTGGTTTGCCGGGTTCATTAGTCAGTCCGGCCGTGAGGCGTTCAGGGTAAATAATGAGAGGTAAAAATAAGCCATTTTATCTGGTGGATTTAATCTGGTTCTTTAAAACCGCTCGACCTTCGCTTCGATATCCAGAGCAGCCTCATGGATTGCGTTATAAATTTCCTCCACCAGTTTTTTGGGAATACCCAGGTTTGAGGCGGAGCGAACCTTGTTTTCCAGAACGATCTTCCATCGGTCAGGATCCAAAGGAGCTATGTTTTTGCTTTTTTTGAGCTTCCCGATCAGCTTGACGGCGCGAAATCGTTCGGAAAGGATCAGGCATAGTGATTGATCCAGATTATAGAGGTTTTCTCTTAGATCCTTTAACGCCAACCCGCCGCAAACCTGCCTCATTATTTCGGTCTGATCATCGGAGTAACCTCTTTCAAACTGCTCGACCGCCCCCTGTAGCACGAGATGCAGGATCTTCTCGAAGAACTCCTTTTGGAGGTCCAATTCCACCGAAAGTTCTAAAATCCGGTTTAAATCTTTTTTCCTTTCTTCTCCTGGGAAAACATCCTGCTCGGACTGATGCTTTAAAAAAATGATTTTTTCAACCAGCCGGAGTTTTTCTGATAGCAGTATCAAAAAAGCATGGTCCAGAAGATCGATCGATTCTCGCTTGTCCTTGATGAAAGGATTATCCGACAGGGAGGTTATGGTCATGCTATTGTTCCTTTTCCCATTCCATTTTAGGACAGATATCCGCCGTATAGGGAATCCGCCACTCATCAAGCTGACGGTTGAACTCCTCGTTGAGAACCCCGATCTGACACCACACCAAGCCAGGTTTAAGCTGACCGATCGGACTAGCCAGGTCTTTTAGACGAGCCGGATTAACGAATAAATCCACCCAATCCACCTCCTGGGGTGATAAGTCAGAGAGGCTTTTGACTGCTTTTAACCCCAATATCTCCTCGTGAGCCGGGTTTACCGGAACGATCTCAAAGCCCCGCTCAAGCAAAAACTTCCCTACCCGGTGACTGGGCCTATCGGGATTGGGCGAGAGTCCCACGATCGCCACTTTCTTATGGATCTTGATCCAGTCCAAGGCGGCCTTTGCTTCCAACATAATCTTGTCCTTAATTTAGGTTTCCATTTCGTATCGTTCAAAAAACTCGATATTTTCGATATAGGTCTTTCGCAACTGTTCTACGTAGGAGCGGCTTTCTTCTAGAGAATGTTTGCTGGCAAATTGAAAGGCCACTTTTTTGCAAAGAGTGGTATCCACTTTTTTCAAGAACCGCTTTGTCCTTAGAATCTGGTTGGGACTCATCGAGAAAGTGATCTTTCCAACCCCGATCAGGAAAAGCTGCATGATCGGGTCGGCCGCCAGCTCTCCACAGATGGAGACATACTTGTTTCTCCTGTTGGCGATGGTAATGATGACTTCCAGCATCTTGAGGATCGCCGGATGAAAAGGGGTATAAAGATTGGAGACGTGCTCGTTGAGGCGATCGACCGCCAGAGAATACTGAATAAGGTCGTTCGTTCCGATACTGACGAAATCGATCAGATCCAGCAATTCATCAACGATAAAAGTCGCGCCCGGGGTTTCGATCATGCAGCCGATCTCGATATTCTCCCTGGGAATGTTGAGACTTTCCAGCTCTTCCTGAATAATCGCGTTGGTTCGGACAACCTCGTCGGCCCGCGTCACCATGGGAATCATCAATCTGATCTTCCCATTTTTTGATGCCCTTAGTATCGCCCTGATCTGGACCCTGAAAAACTCCTGGTGATTAAGACAGATGCGGATTCCCCTTAAACCTAAAGCAGGGTTGACTTCATCGATCAGCTCAGGGAAAAAGCTGGAACCCTTATCCATCCCAATATCCCAGGTCCGTATCGTGATGGGAATTCCGTTGCTTCTCTTGATGATGTCGTTAAAAACCTTGAGTTGCTCTTCTTCTCCGGGCAACCCCTCATCCAGCAAAAACAAAAATTCCGTCCGGATAAGCCCCAGAGATGAGACCTTCATGGTACTGATAACTTCCAGTTCCTCCATGTAATCCAAATTTGCCGCCAATTCAATTCTTTTGCCGTCCGCCAGCTCGCAATCCTCATCCAAAAGTTCCTGCAACTCGGACTGATATAAATTGTAACGTTCCTGCTTGTTTAATTTTTCCTTAACGATCTTTTCGGTCGGGTTCTCGAATATCTCTCCGGTCAAGCCATCCAAGATGATCTGGGTATCATCCAAAAGCCGCGTGGAGATGTCCTGTACGCCAACCACGGCGGGGATGTTCATCGCCCTGGCCAAAATCGAGGAATGAGAAGTCTCCCCGCCTAGCTCGGTGATGATTCCCAGGATGTACTTGGGGTTGAGATGAAAGGAGTCGGCAGGGGAAATGTCATGACAGACGATGATCACCGGATGCTTAAGCTGTCTCAGATCTAAAAACTGCTTCTGCTTGAGATTGTACATGACCTTCTCACCCAACTGCCGGATATCGTCAAAGCGCGAACGGATATAGGGATCGGGTATTTGTTCAAACATCCGGTCGAGATCAGCCAACACATGAATCAAGGCCCACTCCGCGTTGATTTTTAGCTGCTCGATCTTATCGATGATCGCCGGAAAAAAACGCTTGTCCCCGATAAACATCTTATAACTGGAAAAAACCGCGCGAATTTCTTCGGGGATGATGTTTTCTGACTGCGCCATCACCTGATTGAGGTGATCCTCGGTCGCCTTTTTGGCGTCCAGCACCCTTTTAATCTCAAATTCCACTTCCTCCCTGGTTTCGATTTGAAACCGGGGATAATTCATGAAAGCGGAGTTGATGATCAGCACCTTGCCAATGGCCACGCCATCTGAAGCGCCAAGACCTCTGTAAATATTCATGGATAAGATGGTGAAGAAATCAAGTTGAACAAAAAAGATCAGTTACGGATAGCTAATCCCATTAAAAAACATTACCTGCCGGAGTTGATAACTCTCACGGCTCCCTTATCCGCGCTGGACACGGTCATGCTATAAAACTGGAGTGCCTTGGAGACGACTCTATCTCTTTGGGGTTTGAAAGCCTGTTCCCCTTTCTCAAGCATCGCTTTTTTCCTTTGATCCAAAACCTCTTCATCGACCAGCAGCGAGATAGACCTTTTGGGAATGTCGATCTGGATGAGATCGCCCTCTTCGACAAGTCCGATCTCCCCGCCATCAGCAGCTTCAGGGGAAACATGGCCGATGCTCAGTCCCGAGGTTCCCCCGCTGAATCTCCCATCCGTGATCAAGGCGCATTGTTTGTCGATCTTTTTTGATTTTAAGAAGGTCGTCGGATAAAGCATTTCCTGCATGCCGGGACCACCTTTTGGTCCCTCATAACAGATCAGAACGATATCTCCCGGATTGACCTGATCCTTTAATATCGCGTCGCAGGCGGCTTCCTGGCTATGGAAAATACGGGCCTTGCCTTTAAAGACCATGACGTTTTCATCGACCCCGGCCGTTTTGACGATACAGCCATTTTTGGCGATATTCCCGAAAAGAACGCAAAGCCCCCCATCCTGGCTGTAGGCATGCTCGACCGAGCGGACGCAACCCTTTAGCGGATCGGTATCCAGATCGTCGTAGCGGCTGTTCTGGCTGAAAGCCTGGGTGGTCCTGATACCTCCCGGAGCGCAGGAAAAAAGCTCTCTCGCGGTTTTATTATCCGGCTCAAGGACGCTCAACTGCGTGATCTGCTCTCCCAGGCTCCAGCCCGATACCGTGTTGGAGTTAAGAGCGATCAGGTTCTTTTTTGAGAGTTCCTCCAGAATCCGCGTTACACCGCCTGCCCGGTGAACGTCCTCTATGTGAAAATGCGATGACGGAGCCACTTTACAGAGAGTCGGAATCTTGTGAGAAATCCGGTCGATGTCGCTCATGGTAAAATCGACTTCGGCTTCCTGAGCGATCGCCAAAAGGTGCAAGACCGTGTTGGTGGAACCTCCCATCGCGATATCCAGAGCCATGGCGTTTTCAAAACTCTGTTTGTTACAGATACTCCGGGGAAGAACCGACTGGATGTCCTCAAAGTAATATTCCTTTGCCATCTCCACGATTCTTTTGGCGGCCATTGCAAAAAGCTCCCAGCGTTTCATATGGGTCGCCACCAGAGTACCGTTTCCAGGCAGCGCCATCCCCAGAGCTTCGGCCAGGCAGTTCATGCTGTTGGCGGTGAAGAGTCCTGAACAGGAACCGCAGGTCGGGCAGGCCGAACGCTCGATCTCCCCCAGTCTGTCTTCGCTGACCTCCTGATCCCCTCCAGCTACCATCGCGTCGATCAAGTCAAGTTTCTGATCCTTGATAATCCCCGCCTCCATGGGTCCACCCGTCACGAAAATAGTGGGGATGTTGAGACGGACCGCCGCCATCAGCATCCCGGGGGTGATCTTGTCGCAATTGCTGATACAGATCATCGCGTCCGCCTGGTGGGCGTTGACCATATACTCAACCGAATCGGCGATCAAATCGCGGCTGGGCAAGGAGTAGAGCATGCCCGAATGCCCCATGGCGATGCCATCGTCAATGGCGATGGTATTGAACTCCGCCCCGAATCCGCCGTTATTGTCGATGACCATCTTGACCTTCTGTCCCATTTCATGAAGATGCACATGCCCCGGGACAAACTGAGTAAAGGAGTTGACGATAGCGATTACCGGCTTTTCGAAATCATCTTCTTTCATTCCGTTGGCCCGCCACAAAGATCTGGCTCCGGCCATAAGTCGGCCTTCCTTAGTGATACTGCTTCTGAGTTTCCCCACTTTATTCCTCCTAGATATTTTTTGATCTAAAATCAATATTGGGTTGATCCATCCTGGATGTGGATTGGTTTATTTGATGATTGCCATGCTAATCTATTAGGATCACTAGCTGTTATCCATCACGATATCGAACATTTGATAGGCTTTTTTCTGCGCTTCCGCATTGGCGAAATCAAACTCGAAATATTCCCTGCCCTTGATGTTTCTTTTCTCGGTGGATTTTCCCATGGCCGGGTCCATCTCCGACTTGCCGTATAGCCAATAACAGGTAAAGGCGTAGTTGCTTTGGGTAGCTTTGGCGCTGTAACCCATGCTCAGCTGTTTGCTTTTGACTTCAGCGCCGATGATTAAAAAATGCTCAGTGATTTTTTCTCCGACGGTTTCCTTGATGGTATAGGGAATAACCCATTCATGCTTGGGCGTTCTGCGTGTAATCAGGACAGACTCATTGATGTTGTTGAGCATTTTCGTCATTCTCTTGATGAAATCTATGTATTTTTCCTTATCTGACTTGACCCTTTGCAGAGCCAGTTTTTGGGGGTAGTTTCCCAACGTCTTTTGAAAATAAGGATAATCGATCTCGTTTTTCTTGATCCTGGTGACTTTATAAGTCGGCACAACCGGTTTCTCAGGTTCCGGCTCTGGAACCGGTTCAGGAGGCGGAGGCTCGGCTTTGGGTTTCGGTTTTTCAATTATCTGGGAAACCACTTCCCTGATTTTTTCAACCGACTGTTTGGCTAATTGTTTGGCCTTCTTAAATTGAGTGGTTGACTCGGCGAACTCACCATGATTCTCGGAAAAAGCTTCCATCTTTGTTCGATCTTCACTTGAGACTTCCTCGTTGATTTGGGCTGTCAAATCGTTAAAGACGTTTATCGGGATTTGTTTCAGGATTTCGATTTCACGCGCCGGATTTTCGCTGATGATTTCAAAAAGAGTTCTCCCCTCTATGGAATAGTTTTTATAGATCTCAAATTTCTTGGGATTCCCTTTAAGCTTTTTATTTAGCCAGTTGATCAGAAATTCCTGTTTCATGACCTCGAAGTCCAGGTAGTTAAACAGATACTCCTTGGTTTGGCCTCCGATTTTTGCTTTCATGCCGGTTGAATAGTAGATGAAGAAAAACTGGTTTCGGTAATCGAACTTTTCGAAGACATGTTTATAGACATAATATTGTCCCGACTCCTTTCTCTTTAAGATCGCCTCCGGGCTGACATGCTTGGGAGAAATACTGTTGTAAAGCTCTTTTCTGAATTCCGGCTGTAGACAAACCTGAAACATCAGCTTAAAAACCCCTTTTAAAACGGAGAGGCATTCTTTTCTGGCTTCTATGCTGAAAATGGAAGGAAAAGGATCCTGCTCGTTGAGAGCTTTTTCCAACACTTCGATCGATTCGATCGTTTTCCTGAGTTTGTAGATATCCCATAACAGCCGCACCTCTTTTTCCAGCTCGGTGATGCCGCGATATTTCAACGCTTTTTTGTCGTCGGTTTCCACCACTTGGAAAAAATGCGTCAGGAGCGTCTTAATGCCTCCTTTTTGAGGAAACGGAGGCAGGACATTCAGATATTTTAAACGCAAAGCGGGGTCCTTGACGTTCTCGGTGATCCAATCGACCCTGGCCATCAAAAATTTCGTCAAAAAACGCCTCATACTCATCACCTCTGTCACATCCTGTGAAGCGGAGTCGTATTTTTGATCAAAATATTGTTCCTGAAGGGACTTTAACCGGGAAAGCCAAAAATATACTTTATCCTTAAACTCCTTGGCGATAATCACTTCGGTTTTTTGAGGTTCGATATAAATTAGATCGGTAACCTTCTTTTCAGTTTTCATAAATCTAAATAATATTTATTTGGGATTATCAGCCAGTCAAAAATTAATAAATCAATTCTACTCAGGTTTCATAATAAAATAAAGGTTATTTAAAAACCGGGGATTTTAAGCATCAACAAACTTGAGAAATTAATTCATAGGTATCTGTACGAAATGAAATTATTCCGATAATGTCTATTAACCATTAGGATTTTAAGGACTTTTATTCATTTTATCAATCCTTTTATCCAGCCGCATTAAGAAGATCCTTTTATAGGGGATTTAATTTTGTTGATGTTATGATACAAAAATTGATAAAAACCTTAATCCCCCTGATGATCATCATTTTTATGGGGATATTTGGCTATCAGGTAATCGAGGGCTGGAGCTGGATTGACGCTTTTTATATGACGGTTATTTCGCTGACGACGGTTGGGTTCGGAGAAACCCATCCTTTAAGTGACGCGGGTAAAATATTTACTATTATTTTAATTCTTTCGGGAATCGGGAGTTTCGCTTTTGTGATTAGAAGTGTTTCGCTGGAAATTTTAAGCCCTTTCCTTGATAATGTCCTGAAAGAGAAGAAGATGCGACAAATGTTAAAGAAACTATCGGATCATTATATTGTCTGCGGTTACGGCAGAATCGGAAGCGATGTCAGCCGAAACTTGATCAACGCCAACAAACAGGTGGCCATCGTCGATATAAAGCCGGTCCTTGATGAGGATTATATTACCAAGCAGGCACTTTATATTTCGGGCGACGCCAGCCACGAAGAAACCCTCACCAAGGCGGGGATTCAAAAAGCGAAGGGGCTTATATCCTGCGTCAAGTCCGAGGCTGTAAACGTTTTCATCACTCTGACGGCCAGAGAGCTGAACCAGAAACTTTATATTATCTCCAGGTACGAAGAGGAGACAACGGAGAAAAAACTTCTCCGGGCCGGTGCCGACAAAGTGGTCAATCCCTATCACATCGGTGGGGATAAGATTTCACAACTGATCTTAAAACCCACCATCAGTAAAATTCTCGATTTCGCCCAAAAAAAAGGTCAATTCAATCTCAATATTGAGGAGCTGGAAATATTGGAAAACAGTCCCCTTGTAGGGGAATCCATTAAAAGCAGTCATCTCAAGGATAATTTCAACATTATTATCATCGCGGTCGAAAACGAGAACGGCAACATCATTACCGCTCCTGGGCCAAACTACCGGTTCCTGGTGAAAGACCGTCTTGTGATGATTGCCAATGACATCGAATTGTCCGAAATTGCGAAAAAATATTGTCGATAAAATGAGAAAAATCGTTGTATTTTTGATTCTGATGGGATTGGCCGCAAACGCCTTGGCCAAGGAGGAGTATATTATTCACCGGACTTATTTTGCCCCAAAAGGTAAGATCTTCGATGGCGCTTTGTCTTCAACCGCGGCAAACGTACTGGCGATCGATAAAAAGCATACTTTGAGGATCTGGCGATATGAAACGGGCCGAAGGGTCAAGACGATCCCCACCGACAGTCACAAGGCCCTTGTCGCGGTTTTTCATCCCACCAAGCCCCTGCTTTATACAGGGGGGATGGATAAGAACATCATCGTTTGGGATATCAATAAAGGGATCAGGGTCCAAACCTTAAGCGGGCATGATGGCCCCGTAAGAGCTCTGGCGATTTCAAGCGACGGGAGCAGACTCCTGTCGGCTGGCAGTGACGAGTTCATTTACTTGTGGAGACTTGACCGGGGAAAAGTGATCAACAAGATCGCCGAGTCGAGCCGAAACGTTACCAGCCTCGCTTTTCATCCGGACAATAAAATAATCGCCTGGGCCAATATCGAAAACAAGGTTCAGATCTACAACGCCATAACGAACGCGGCTATAAGCAGTTACAGTTCTCATAAACAGAAGGTGCTTGGGATAAAATTTCACCCGGACGGAGCGCTAATCGGCTCGGTATCCGAAGATAATACCTTGATTTTATTCGACTTGAAAGCCAAAAAGAATATAAAAACCATCACCGAGCATGACAGGGCCATTACCGGAATATCCTTTCATCCTGACGGCAACCAGATTTTAAGCTGCTCTGCGGACAGCAGCATCAAGGTTTGGGGATTAAAGGAGAATAAGGTCATTAGCGAGCTAAACTTGGTCGATAGTCCTGTATTGTCCTGTATGTTCAGCAATGATGGTAAAAAAATACTGGGGGTCTTTCAAAACAGCTTTATACGCTCCTGGAGTTTTGGTGACAACGGGTTTTTAAAATCACTCAGTGACCATAAAAAGTCGATCACTTATCTCGATGTTTCAAAGAAGGGAACTCTTATGATTTCCGCATCCCCTGACAACACGGTTAAGATTTGGAACCTGAGTAGAAAAAAACTGGTCAGATCTCACAAGATAGAAAACCAGATCATCCAGCAGGTTCAGATTTCCCCTGACAATAAACAATTCGCCACAGCGGGTTCAAACTCGGATGTGGTTATATGGGATATGGTCAGTGGAAAGGAAATAAAAAGTTTAAAAGGTCACATAGGGAAGGTCAACGCGATCGATTATCATCCATCAGGTGATTTGCTGGTATCGGGCGGAGCGGACAAACAGGTTATCTTATGGGATCTAAGAACGGGAAAATCCCTTTTTAAGAAAAGGGCGCATAAGGGACAAGTCAACACGGTGCGCTTTAACGCGGACGGTTCGATGTTCGCGTCCGGTTCGATGGATAAAACCGTCAAAATTTGGCGGACGCAGGGTTACAAAGAACTGGCCGTGATTTCCAAGCATAAGAGAGGCATTCGTGACATCGCTTTTTCACCCAACAACGCTCTATTGGCCTCTGCCGGAGACGACAAGTTGATCCGGCTTTTTGAGTTAAAGACCTTCAAGCCCAAAAGTATTTTATCAGGTCATGAATTCATCGTCAGCGCGATACGTTTTTCCCCTGATTCCAGAATCCTGATTTCAGCTTCCAAGGATAAAACCATTCGAGTCTGGGACGCGGAAAAAGGTAAGTTTATCCGGACGCTCACCGGAGAAAAAGAGCAAATCAACAGCATCGCCCTTTCCCCCTCAATAATGGTGATCGCGGTAGGAACCTTGGATAAGGATATCTCTTTATTGCGACTCCCCCAAAAGATTTTTGATCAGTTGGCCAAAAAAAGACAACCCAAAAAAGATAATAAAAAGGATGTCAAACTGGATAGTCAGGATCTGAAGGATAAAAAAGAGGAAACCGTTCAGGATCAGAACGCCTTCCTGCAACCGCCGGAAACACCTCCTCCCGTGCAAAAATTCGAGGAGAAAGACATCGTGGAGGAACTGGATAATCTGCGCCATGATAATGTTTTTGAGACAAAGGAAGAGGTGGTCGATTTGGAGCTAAACGCCTTACAGACAAGCTTAAACCAGCTTTTAATGGAAAAAAACGCCTGTAAGAACGCCAACCTTTTAGAGCAAACCGCCTACCGGGTCCTGCGAAAAACACCCGACGATCAGGCGGCTTTTTTTGCCTTATCTCAAGCCTATACCGTCAAGCAAGATATCCAGATGATCTTTTTAATGACTAAAATCGGCGAGAAGGGAAAGTTCAGGCCGGATATCTACAGTTTTATTTCAGCCGATGGGATTTTTTCCTACTTCAGGTCCTGGGTTGATCTGATTTTCAACCGATCGGTCATCGATAGTGAAAATAAGGTAAAAGTCGAGTTCGTCGATTGCGATGACGAAATTCAGGTAGCGGATTTTCCCGCTTACCTGCTTTTTATCGAAATCCCGATAGAAACGATCAATCAGACCCTGGATAAAAGTGTCTGGGTCGATTATATGATGTTCGCCGGACTCAACAAAAGCCCGGAAATTTTCAGGGACAGGATATTCGCCTTGATCGAAGCCGCCGAAAAGAAAAATCCCGTTGTTAACATCAATGTCGTCAACAGGTACAGTTCGGTGACCGATGCGGGGATTTATGGCTATTATACGGTGGATTTGTCACGGATTCAGCAATGGGGTCTCAAGAGCGACAGAGTCCTGTTTCAGCTGAAAAAAAATGACAGCGAATGGAAAAGCTATCTTTCCGATACGGACAAGACCAAGACAATGCTGTTGCAAAAGGGCAATTATTATCTCAGGATCAATAATATGGTTAAAAAGGCGTTCACCATCAGCCAAAAGGATCAGCAAGAGAAAAGTGTGCTTCGATAATAAAATGGGGTAAGATAACAGCCGCTAAGCAGGCCTTTTGGTGGGAACCGCACTGGCTAGCTTTGGCAAGGAGGCCCGCGGCCCTCAGTCCGCGGAACTGTTTATTGATTAAACAATGAAAGTCAAAGTGATCATCAATCCGGCCGCGGCAAACGGGCGGTTAAAGAAACACTGGCCTATTATCCGTGAGGCGTTGACTAAAACCTTGGGAGAAATCGA
>JAOUME010000051.1 GCA_029881655.1 Deltaproteobacteria bacterium
ATTCGGGGGAAGTGGATACAACCCCATTGTCTTTTGGATTGGAATAATTTGTTTGGTTGTTGGGTTTGTGCTGAAGAAATTTAGATTGATCTGATCTTCACCAGCCGCCGATATTTTGTTTTGATTGAAAAGAGCAATACTGGTGGTAGTTGACCAAACTACCCCTAGGTTATGATATCTGACTTTTTAATTGATTTGATATTACAGGATTGTTGAAACTGGGCGGGTTCGGTGAAGTGGGGTAGTTTTGGTGGTAGATTATTTGGAAAGGTATTAAAAATAATTATTGGTAGAAAACATGAGAGATCATTTCAGATTGAATATGGTAAATGAAGAAGAAGCAGAACTCTTATTAACAGCTACAAATACTCCTGGTATTGTTTATCCTTTTGATTACAAGGCAGTACCAGGTCAATTAAAATAAATTGAGGGAATTTCTTCTTGCTATATAAGTGATTGTTTAAAAACCGCAGTTGATTCATCTAATTTATCAGTCTCAAAAGAATAGTCCTTTCACGAAAAGTTGGGGATAAAATGAAAAATTATAATTATATTTTTACTAAAACTCCAGGTGGTGTATTTTTTTCAGGTCCATATAAGGGTCCTGGTCACCATGTTTCTTCAGGACAAAAAGTTGAGATTAAATCACTTTTTGGACAAAACCGATCTTTACAATAATCGGCAAATTGATCCCCTGACCCCCCCCTAAAAGATTAAAGCTACAGTTTTAAAAAGACTTTCAAATATCATTAAAAGAAGGTATTCTGCAAAAACAAAATAAGGCGCAAGATTAATCATATCCAATCAGGGATTATGATATTAAACATAAAAAACAGTATTTTAAGAAAAAAGAGGGTGTTATGAAACCAAGAATAAGTATGATTACTCTTGGAGTTGCTGATCTTAAGAAATCGATCGAATTTTATGAGCATGGATTGGGTTTCCCAAAGACGGATTCACCGCCTGAAGTTGCTTTTTTTAATTTAAAGGGTAGTTGGTTAGGGTTGTTTTCAAGAGAATCCCTGGCCAAAGACGCAATGGTTCCATCTGTTGGAAATGGTTTTAACAGCTTTGCTTTGGCACATAATGTAGCTTCTGAAACCGAGGTAGATAAAACCATCGCATTAGCGGTATCTGCGGGCGCGATAGTGACTAAACCAGCTCAAAAGGCTTCCTGGGGCGGTTACTCAGGTTATTTTAAGGACCCTGACGATCATCTCTGGGAAATTGCTTATAATCCTTTTTTCTGGATCGGACCAAAGGATTGATTTTTTATTTTTTCCTTCTTCCCCATTTACCCGCGGCTTCAAAATGACCCGCGGGACATCAACCCTTGGTTTTCAGGCCATCAACCCATCATGCATGTTTTTTTACCAGCGTTAAAGCTTTTTCCGGAATGGGGACGGGTAAGGGCGAGTCGATTTTAAAGCCAGACCAGCTCTAAGTCCAATGAGTTTTAAGCGCCTACCCGCGGGTAAGCCTCCGAAAAAATATTTCGGGTAAAACAAACTGTTTCACGGGGTTATCAGTGGATTGCCGGGGGAAAATCAATCTTCGCGGATAAGGACCGGGAACTGGAATGAGCCTCAGGTATCGGTGAAAAGCCAGGGGCGGCGCGAGATGGTTACCGGGGCGTTTTTTTCGCTTTTTGGGGTAGATAGGCTTTCAGCTTTTCCAACAAAATATCGATCTGAGGTTCGGTTCCAACCGAAATCCGGATAAAGTTCTTTAAGTCCATTGTTTGATAATAACGGATCAAAACACCCTCTTTTTCCAGATTGTCTCTGAGCACTTTGGCGTCGCAACCGGATATCCGGCACAAAACGAAGTTGGATTGACTCGGGAAAGCCTCAATCTGGCCGAATTGCCGCAACTCCCTTAAGAGACGCTCTCTCGTCTTGATGATTTGATGAACCTGAGCCTTGTAATAGTCCAGGTTTTCAAGGCAGACCTTTAAGGCGGTTTCGGCCGCGACGTTGACGCTGTAAGGGGGTTTGATCCGCATCAGGGCGGCCGCGGTTTCCTCGGACATCAACCCGTAGCCGACCCTCATGCCCGCCAGTCCGAAGCATTTGGAAAAGGTTCTCAGGATGACCAGATTATCATGTTCATCCAGTTTATGATCAAAGCTTTGTCCTGAAAACTCGAAGTAAGCCTCGTCGAGAACCACTATCAGGTTTTTACCCAGGAAATAATCCAAAACCTCTTCCTCGATGAGATTGCCCGAAGGGTTGTTCGGGGAACATAAAAAGACAAGCTTGACCCGCTCAAGATCGACGGCCCTGGCCTGACTCAACGAAATCGAAAAATCATCCTGCCGTGGACAGGTCTGGTAGACCGCTCTGTTTAAGGTGACGACATGAGAATAGTACGCGAAACTCGGTGAAAATCCGATTGCTTTATCATCGGTCTCCAGGAAAAGCCTGCAAAGTAAATCGAGCAATTCGTCGGAGCCGGTTCCCCCTACGATTTGGGAAGGTTTAATTCCTGTATAGGAGCTAATGATTTCCCGCAACTCCGATTGGGCCGGGTCAGGGTAATGCGCGTAATAATCCTGTTTAGCGAGAGCTTCCTTGACGAAGGCGCTGGTGCCAAACGGATTCTCGTTGGCATCCAGTTTGACAATCCGTTCAATGGACAGGCCTAGTCGTTTGGCGATTTTATCCGGAGGCTCTATCGGAGAATAGGGACTCATGTTTTCTAGCATCGGGGAAAAAAGACCGGAGAGGTTCCGCATAAGAGCCGTTGGTTTGAAAAAGTTTGAAACTTTATTTGGTCTTTTAAACCAAAACAACCTGAAGGAATGTTTTTAACTGGATCGTTCAGACCCAAGTCAAAATTCCATCCTCGATAAGATAAATCAAAAGTTTTATTGCGCTAATTATAAAATTCAAATAATATTTAAGTTACATGACCTTTTAAAACAGATCAACCGCCAAAGGTTTTCAGGCAAAATAAACAGCCCGAGTCAACCTGTGTCATCTTCATGATGAAATCACGGTCTCATCGATAGAGCTAATTCTCAAAAACAAATCAATACACAATTGAGACAGATTATGACGGAAAGAATATACGTAGGAAATTTACCGTTTAAAACCACCGACGATGAGCTGAAAAGCCTTTTTAATCCTTTTGGCGAGGTAAAAAGCGCGGAAGTCATCCGTTACAGGAAAACGAACCGGTCCAAAGGTTATGGATTCGTCGAGATGCCTAAAGAAGAAGCCTTAAAAGCCATCGAAGGATTAAACGAAAAGGTTTTTAATGAGCGCGAGATCGTTGTGAAACTCGCCGAAGAAAGAACCAACTTTCCTGGTGACTCAGTCAGCGCCAACCTCAAAAATATCCATATCGGTATCGACTAAATATTAATATTTTCGATTTAAATCGTTATTACCGCTTCATCTTGGAGAGGATTTTTTTGTGTTTTTCGCAAGGGTCCTCATCCTGCGCCCTGGGTGTAAACCAAAGATAATCATATGGAAGCCGGGATATTTCCACGCCGACCTGTTCCATCTCTAGGTATGCCGGGAGATCGGTTTTATTGAGAGCGATTTCAGTTAGCCCCAGGGTGACCTGCGAGAGATTGTTCGTTTTAGATAAAACTCTTTCGTAAACTCCCATTCTGTTTTCAGCGTGTCCCCCACCCAGAATAATCACTATCGGTCTTTTTGGATTATTATGAAGCGTATTGATGATGGTCTCGGCCATCATTTCGTTTCTGGATTGCCAGGTCTGGTAAAGTTTCTTTAAATGCGCAGGGTTGGACCAGCCGCAGTGCGCTTCGGTAAACCGGCGATACATTAAATCCCTGTAGACCGGATCGTTAAAATTACTTCGCGGGGCCAGCATCCTTTCGACCGCCGATAGGTTTTCATACCCCACCGACGAAATCCGCCTGACGACGCCCTGAGGGATATCCATACCGAATAGTGGTAGTTGGTGTTTCCTGGCAATCTTGATGAACCTGAAATAGTTTTCCCATTCCGAGTCGGATCTTCTCTCCCATTGAAGTTTGTTTCTAAGGAGCCTGGCTTGTTGCGGTATCGAAAGCCCCTGATGCAGTCTGCTGCTGCCCATAACAAATTCCATCAGGTAACCGGTCTGATCGACGCTGAAAAGCTCTATGCCGATCGCGGGTTTCTTGCCCAGTTTTATTAAATCTTGGATGAGTTCCTCCTGGATTTCGTGATGATGCCGGTTATCGTGTTTCTCTCCGAGATAGATAATTTCATAACCGGATAGCCGGCCGATCAAATCGGCTTTTGACAAGGATTTTCCCGTCTTTGAATCGATGATTTTACCCAGCAGAGGATCGGTCGCTTTTGGTAGGCTTTGAGAGCATCCGGTCAGCGCAAAAATAAGAAATAAACCGGCAAATATAAAGTGATCGCTGATAAAGAATCTGAACTTCAGGTGATGATTAAATTTCATTGAGGGCGGGCTAAAATAAAAATCCATAATTATAAGGTTCCACTCGCTGACAGGGACTCTAAAAGCGCCTCAAGGGGATGCCTGACCAAAAGGGAGTCCACTCTTTTTACCTGGCTGCGACAGGAAAAACCAGTCACCAGAATCTGGCTTTGTTTTTGCTGCTGTAGGATTTTGCTTTGCCAGTTTTGGCGATAGATATTCTTGCTCTCCTCGGAATGGGCTTTTTCGTGGCCATAAACCCCACTCATGCCGCAACAGCCCGTTTTTTCGATGCTGAGGTTTAACCCGAAAAGCTCAAAGATTCTCTGCCATTTTTCCAGGGCGTCCGGCACCAGTGATTTTTCGGTGCAATGACCGAAAAGGCGGTAGAGTCGTTTCTCAGAGCCGTCCTTAAGGCGCAACGGATATTTTTTAAGATCCAAATCCGTGAGGTACGTCAACAGCCATTCCTGAAACAATAACACAGGAAAACTCAAGCGTTCCTTTTTAAGGGCCTTAGGATACTCGTCACGGTAGGTCAAGGTGACCGCCGGGTCAATTCCGACAAAGGGAATCTTAAGGTGAGCGACTCGGGAAAGTTTTTCGGCATTTTTATGGGCCAGATGATTGAAGGATTCTAAAAAGCCCTTGATATGCAGTGCCTTGCCGTTTTCAAAAAAAGGCATCACAAAAACTTTCACCCCTAATAACTTAAGCAGATCATAGGCTTTTAGTACCAACCCGGATTCATAAAAACTGGTAAAGGCATCCTGAAGCAGTATGACGCTTTTTCGCTTATCTGGACTTTTCATCTGTCTTAAATCAGAAGCATTCCACTTATAAAGCCCGCGCTGATTAAGCCCCTGACTCAGGGTATTTTCGCTCAGCTTGGGAGCGTCCACAAAGCCCAGGAGTCTGGTGATTTCAACGACGGGTTTGGATCTTTGAAGCTGGTTGAACAATCCCGGCAGATAAGACTGTAGCATGGCCGTATTCTCGATGTTGGCCAACAGATGATCCTTGACCGGTCTTAAGTAGCGACTGTGATAAAGTTCCAAAAACAAAGCCCTCAGATCGGGGACATCGACCTTGATGGGACATTGCGTCGCGCAGGCTTTGCACGCCAGACAGCCCATCATGGCCTCGTAGACTTCGTTTGAATAATCATATTCGCCCATCAGATTGCTTAGAGTGTTCTTCAGTTTGCCTAAAAACGATCCAAGCGGCGGATGATGGCATGCACCGCCATTATTTGAGATGAATTCCTCCGGTGCTGTCTCATCGGTGCTTAAAAGACGAATCCATTCGCGCAACAGACTGGCTCGACCTTTGGGGGAATGTACCCGGTCTCTGGTATGTTTTGCGGAAGGACAGATCACCTCGTCCAAGCTGTAGTTAAAACAGGCTCCATTGCCGTTGCAATTGACGCTGGACTCGAATTTACTTAGTAGCTCGGGGATGATCTGGCGGTCTCTGTGACCTCTAAAGGGCCCGTCAACCTTGACGGTCTCCTCGCTTGAGCCGAGCGGCGTTACGATTTTTCCTGGATTGAGCTGATTGTCGGGATCAAAAATTCTTTTGATTCGCCTTAGTTCTTCGTGGAGTTCCTCACCGAAAAAATCAACCGTATACTCGCTGCGAAATCCCTTTCCATGCTCCGCCCACATCACACCCCCGTATTTTTGAACCAACTTGACCACTTTCGCGGAGATATCAAGAAGTTTATTCTCATCATCAGCGTTTTTCATGTCCAGTGCAGGTCTGACATGCAGGCAACCCACATCAATATGACCGAACATCCCGTATTCAAGCCCATGAGAGTCCAGCAGTTTTTTGAAATCCCGGATATAAGCGGCCAGATGTTCTGGGGGGACGGCGGTGTCTTCCACAAAAGCGATGGGCTTGCGGTTTCCCTGTTTGTTGCCAAGCAGACCCACGCCCTTTTTCCTGAGTTCCCACAGGCTTTTAATCTCGTCTGGTTTGTCGGTAAGATAATCTCCGATGGCTTCGCCTTTTTTGCCAAGCTGGCTCTCAATGTGTTTTCTGAGAGCGCTAATTTTGGAGTCGAGAGTTTTTAGGTTGTCAGAGGCGAATTCAAGCAGATTAATGGCTTTGATCGGCAACTTAAGATCCTCTTTAATCATCTCTTTGATTTCATGGTAAATCGGATCTTTTTTGGCTAGGGCAAGGATATTGTCATCAATCGTCTCGATGGCGATCGGCTCGGCCTTTGACATGATTTCGGCTGCCGTAAGCGCGTCTTCAAACCTGCCATATTTGATCAAAAGCAGTTTCTTATATTTTTTTGGACGGGTAAGTTTTAGTTTCGCCTCGGTAATAATCCCCAGGGTGCCTTCTGAGCCTGATAGCAGGTAGCTTAGATTGAAAGAGTCGCGCTGGTCCGAATAGATTTTCTCGAGATTATAGCCCGTTAAAAACCGCTTGAGTTTCGGCAGTCGCTTTTTTATCAGCTCTTGCTTGTTTGAAAGGATAGCGTCGACGCCCGAATAGATCTCTGAGTGCTTAAAAGATTTATTTTGGAAATTGGCTAATTCTTCGAGTGAAATCTTTTTTGTGACCAGTTCTTTTCCGCCAACCAGTAAAACCGTTAGTTCCAAGATGTGATCGCTGGTTTTTCCATAGACCAGTGATCCTTTGCCCGAAGCATCGGTATTGATCATTCCCCCCAAGGTGGCTCGGCTGCTGGTGGATACGGTCGGAGCGAAAAAATATTGATCGGTCGCCAGAGAATCGTTGAGCTGATCTAAGACCACACCAGGCTGGACTCTCACCCATCCCTCCTTTGGATTAGTCTCCAATATCCGGTTCATGTATTTCGAAAGATCAATGATGATGCCTTCGGTAAGGGATTGTCCATTCGTGCCGGTTCCGCCGCCCCGTGGACTAACCTTGATTCTTTTAAAACGCGATTCACCCAAAAGCGTTAATAAAACTTTAACATCCCAGGTGGACTTTGGAAAAACCACAGCTTGGGGCAGAAGATGATAGACGCTGTTATCAGTCGCGCTGACCAATCTTGTTCCCATATCTTTTTTAATTTCGCCCTCAAAACCCGAGCCGGGCAATGAGTCGAGAAATTGGTGATAGCTTTCTTTTAACTGGTTGTAAGGCGTTAATCGAGGGATCATCTATGTACCAGGGGATAAATTAAATATGGATTAATCCGCATTAATGACTTCAGTCATTAAAAAGATCTGTATCCTATAATATTGCCTGATCTCGAAACGACCGTCAACTGATGAAAGAGGTATAAATCAACGCATTATTAATAATAATAATGAATGGAAAAGGAAGGAAAACTGCTGGTGGAAACATCTGAGGAAGAATACTCACCGATTTTTTTAATTCCAAAACCAATTTCTCCGGCAAACCCGAAATTAGGCAAGGAGTTGAAAAACATTTCAGCGCCGAGGAAACCCTTTAAGGATACGCCTGATCCCTCGATGGCGTTGACGTCGTCTTTGATCTGCATGTAACCTGCCGAACCACCGTAATAAAACTGGGTGTTTTGTTTTTGATCAAAAACGACGCCTAAACGGTAATCCAGTGATACGACCTTAAAGACCTGCTCATTGCTTTTGACGTTCCCAAAGGCAAATAGAATATCGGAAAACATGGTTTTGTCCAGATAAAACTTGTAGCTGAGCTGGTCGCTGTCATAGGCTCCCGGACCATTGGTGGAATGCAGGGCCGACTTGTTCATATGGTATCCGAACCCGTTTCTTTGGGTCATGTCGATACGGTCGGTAGTTGAGACGATCATGCTCAACTCCGTACTTGGAAGCTGAATGGACCCGACTCCCTGTTCAGATTCAATCGTTACGTAATCTTTGTTAAATTGTGTCACCTTGCCCCTGAGAACTTCTCCGTTTTTAAGGTAAAGCACCAACGGATTTTCAAATTTTTTCTTTTTGGTGATCTGTTGTTGGGCTCCCTTGCCAAAATTGATCAATAGAATTTGGTTTTTTTGAAACTGAATGGGCTCGTCGGTCTTATTGATCTCGACTGTTAACGATTCATCTGAATAATTGATGATTTTTCCTTCGATCGTCTCGCCGCTTTTTAAATAGATGGTCTCGGCATAAAGATTACTCAAGCCGAAAGTGAGGATTAATCCACAAAGAAACCCGATTGTTTTAAGCGAAAACATGTTCTCCTTATCTCATGAAATTGAATATTTCCATTTTTCATGAATAAAATGCAATTTAAACACCATTTCAAATCCTCTGGCTTAATTAATTATGATCAGGATCTTCGCAACCCCCTGATGATCCACCAGTTAAAATAATTTGGTTGATTAAAGCACAAAATAAGTTTATATATATGAACTTATAAGCAACAGTAAATTCATTTCGCCACCTAAATTATCTAAGAAATTAGAATAATAAACCCTTTGATCAACGGCATCAATCTATAAACTTTAAGTATCCGGACAGGACTATGGAAAAAAATCGATTTTTTTTAGCTCTTTTTTTGACGACAATTTTATGCTTTGTGGGGTTTCAGGCTGCCATAGCGGGAGGAGGTCCTGATCCGATGGTATTAATCGGTCAGAAAGCCCCGATTTTATCAGGGAAAAAAGCAACCGGCGGGGGACTTTTAAAACTGAACACCCTCATGAGAGAAATCGGATATCAAAAAGACGATAACGGCAAGTTCATTGAAAAAAATGGGGAGTATGTCCTTCAGGTGCAAAATAGAGTGGTGGTTTTAAACTTTTTTTCAGTGACCTGCATTCCATGTATTCGTGAAATTCCAACCTATAATAAACTCGCGAAAAAATATGAAAACAAAGATGTGAAAATGATTTATGTCAACATCGACGCCGATGTTACGCCAAGAAAAATTTCCGCTTTCATCAAAAAAAGAAAAATCGAAGTTCCCATGATGCTGCCCAACCAAAAAAGCGCCGTGAATGCTTATATGGTTAATACCTTGCCGAGAATCGTCATCATCGACAAGGGGGGTAAAATCGCCCACATCCTCAAAGGGTTCAAGGAAGATTTAGCCGCTCAACTAACTGAGATAATAGATGAACTATTAAAACAAACCGTGTAAAACAGGCTTTATGAAGATTAAAAACGAGATTAAATGGTTTTGGGTATTTCTTGGTTTGATATTGTTTATTCTGCCAAACGCTTCGGCCAAGTCTCTTGAGGAAGCTATTGAAGAGGCGGCATTGAGCTTAAAGAATTCATCCAGCGAGCTCAGCCAGAAACGTCCCTTTGTCATAAAAATCGTCAACACCCACAATCAGCGGGAAGATCAAACCTCAAAGAAGATTCAGGCTGAGCTGTATCAAATGTTGGAAAAACATTTGCCTCAATTGGATTTGATTTCATCCCAAGACAGCTTAAGCGGAGTCAGTGAAACCAGAGTCCTTTTCGTCAAAGGGGAATACGAACAGGTGGGCGATCAGATTAAATTAAGGATCAAGGTTTTAAGAAAAATCGACGGCAGTATCATTTCCCAGGCATCGGTAATGTATGAAGCGGTCAAAAAAAGCCGCAAGACACTGGTTGCCGTACTTGATTTGGAAGCTGAGCATCTCAGCCGTATCGAAAAGAAGGCCTACAGTGATATTTTCAGGAATTCCTTAAACAAACTCAATGTGTTTGATCTGGCGAGCAGCGCGGATATCGACAAAATGAACCCTGACGCGATTCAAAAACAGCTTGGCTGCACAAGAGACGAATGCGCGACGATCATCGGAGAACAACTCGGGGTGGACCGGGTCATCTCGACCACGCTTTTTAAACTCGGCAGGGATAGTATTCTGTCCGCCAAGATGATGGACATCAAGGACGGATCGATTCTGGCATCGGAAACCTTTAAATTCAATGACAATCAAATGGCGATCGATATCGCTCTTGAAGAAATCGGCTACAAGCTGGCAGGAAGAACCAAAGAAGTTCTAGTCGAAGCGAGTTCTTCGGCACCCTCTAATCTGGTCTGGCATATCGCGGCCTCTTCCTTAACGCTGGCCGCCGCCGTTTTGGCGAATACAGAAGCTTCTGTATACAACGACCTGGATAAGACAAATCAAACCTTAAAGCAGCAGGCAATTACCCTCAACGATAAAACGAATAAGACCACAAGCGATGAAACCACTTTTCAAAATCTGTCGCTTGAATTTGAAACTAACAAGGAAGAGCTGAAAAAACGCAAATCCAATATTCAGACCTTTAATGCCCTTACGGTCTTGTTTTTGGCTTGGGAGGGATATTTGATTTTTTATGGAGGCGAAACCGAGGGTAGCGCCGGATTAAATCACGGGTCAGATTGGATGCCTCAAATCCAGTTATCTCAAAACAATCGGGTATCCCCCGAAATGGCAGTAAACTTCAGATGGAATTGGTAATGATCGATAAACGCAATCAATTGACAAAAATATCCGGTAGTTTTCTGTTTTATTTTTTGGTGTTGAGTCTCAGCTTTTTGATAAGCGCATGCGGGGTAGTCGAAAATCCCGGAGCCGACTCAGATTCGTTTCCGATCTGGAAAAGTCCCGCGGGTTCCTCGACCCTTTCGCAGAATATCGTCAATGAATTAAATTCCGATCTTGTCGCGGCCGGATACAGTCAGACCAAAGCCGATGCCATTACCGCCGGTTCAGAGAGCGCGGTGAGCGCGGCGACCTTAAGCGATTCGACCGACGTCAAACTGTTAGTGCCCGTTATTTTGAGAGGCGCCGAAGTCACACTGTCCGATTCGTCTTTGAGTCTGGCCTATAGCGATAAAATGGATATTCTGGATATAACCCTGACTTGCCTGACGAGAAACCTGAACGGCAATATCCAATCGACGCAAAAACTGGCCAATTTCTTTACCATTCCCTCAAAAGCGGTGACGGGAGCGGCTTATGAAACCCTCATGGAGCAACTCTCGAAGGTTTTGATCCAAAATCTCGATGAAGCCGGAATCGTTTCGGCTGATATGAGCATAGCCATCCGATCGGTTATGAACAGCTTAACCAAGAATCTAACGAGCGCAGGCGTGGCTGATGAGGATATTGTCATGGTCACGAAAGCGATCTCAAGAGGAGCGGTGAGTTCTCTGGATGAGGCGAATATCAACGTCGCGACGGACACCTCAACGGTACAAGCGGTCGTCAACGGAATCATCTCTGGCCTGGGAGGTAATAACAGTTCATCCAGTCTGATCATCGACGCTTCAGCGCAAATAGTCGAAGGGGCCATCACCGGACTCGCGGGAGCCGGAGTCAGCAATAACGATCTTACGAGTTTCACCACCGTGGTTAAGGCCGGAGTCGAGGAAGGATTCGCCAACTCAGGACTCAGCAGTTCTGACTACACTACCGTTGAAACGGCACTGGACACGGCAATCACGGTCGGAATCGACACCATTCAATCCGGAGCCGTCACTTTTCCCGGCGTCACTGTCTCAAGCATTAGCGGCAATACCTCAGAGACCAGGGCGACCGCGACTTTTACTGTCGTCCTGGACGCTAAACCTACAGCGGGAGTGACCATTGGTCTTTCCAGCAGCGACACAGGCGAGGGAACCGTTTCTCCGAGCAGCCTGACGTTTTCGACGGTAAACTGGAACGCGCCTCAAACGGTGACGGTGACAGGCGTCGACGACGCATTGGTTGACGGGGATATCACCTACACGATTATTTTAGCCGCGGCAGTCTCAACCGATAGCGATTACAGCGGACTCAATCCAGATGATGTTACGGTCATCAATGTCGATGACGATGGCGGGGCCGCCGCAGGTTTCGTCGTCAGCGCCATCAGCGGAAATACCACCGAGGCTGGCGGGTCGGCGACCTTCACCGTGCGTCTGGCTTCGCAGCCGATTTCCAATGTCATAATCAACATCGCGTCTAACTCCAACGAAGGTTCCGTTGTGTTGACTTCCTTGACCTTCACGCCTGTAAACTGGGAATCAGACCAGATCGTTACGGTTTACGGCGAAGACGATATCGTGACTGACGGGGACCAGACCTACAGCATCTTATTGAGTATAGGTACGGCCGGAAGTGATTACAGTTCGCTTGACCCACCAGATGTCAGCGTCGTCAACATCGATGACGAACAGGCCGATTTCGTTATATCGGCAATCAGCGGCGATACCACCGAAGCGGGCGGCACTGCCAACTTTACGGTCCGCTTGCTCTCGAAACCGACGACCAGCGTGACCATCGGGGTGGCCAGCGATACACCCAGCGAGGGGACCGCGTTACCCACGAGCCTGACCTTTACGACGTCCAACTGGAATTCGCCTCAAAGCGTCACCGTCACTGGCGTAGATGATTTCGTTACGGACGGGAATCAGCCTTATTTTATCGTACTTTCCGCCGACACGACCACCAGCGATCCGGGCTATTTCAACAACAACCCCCCGGATATGAGCGTAACCAACATCGATAACGAAACACCCGGTTATACTTTTACGCCTTTAACGAGTACAGGTTCACGTCTGTCTACGACTGAAGCCGGCGGTATGGCAAGCTTCTCCGTCGTTCTGAACGAACAACCGGTCAATGACGTCGCTTTATCCTTTTCAAGCAGCGACGCGACCGAAGGGACGATTAATGGAGCGGTTTCTGATGTTTTCACCCTTACTTTTACCAGCGGCAATTGGAATCAATCTCAAAATATAGTGGTTACGGGCATTGATGATGTATACGCCGACGGCAATCAGGATTATTTTTTAACCGTCACCGCTCAAACGACCGACCCGGGTTACTCATCGATCGCCAATCCGCCCAATGTTTACCTCAATAATGTCGATGACGAGACGGCGTTGATAGTTACGGCAAACTTCTCCGGGTCCCAGACAAGCGAAACGGGAGGGGTGGTCACTTTTGACGTCAGCCTTAGCACGCCGCCCTTTGGAACCGTGGATGTTTCGGTGGTCAGTCAGGATACGACCGAAGGTGTCATTGCCTCGGGCGCGACGCTGTCTTTTACCACAATGGACTGGGCTACTCCCCAGACCGTTACGGTTATGGGGATTGCTGACGGGGTGCAGGATAACGATCAGACATATATCGTCAGCTTAACGCCTTCATCGGCAGGCGACGCGGTCTATAACGCTCTTCCACCAGTGGATGTGAGTTTGATCAATCTTGATAATATCGACGTGACCGCGCCGACCGTTACCCTCTCGCCCGCTAATACAGCGATCGATGTTACGACCGATACCGACATCGTTTTGGCTTTCAGCGAGGTGATGGACCCGCTTTCCGTCACAACCAATACTGGCGCCGATAATACCTGTTCTGGAACTGTACAGCTTTCAAATGATAACTTCGCTACCTGCGTTATTATGAATGGGGTGTCGTCTGCCGATAATAGAGTCTTTACCTTGACTCCGGTCAGCAAGCTCTCGGTCTTAAAGGATTACTCTCTGGCCATCATCGGAGCGAGAGATCCTAGTGGTAATCAGATGTCAAATCTGACGACCAGCTTTACGACGAGAAATTACGTCTGGACTTATCTGGTCGACGGTATCAATCAGTATATTCATTTTTCCACCGACGTGACGGCGGACGCCGGCAATGTCAATGTGGAGGTCTTTAATTCCAAGCTCTATGTTATCTGGTCCGAAGGCAGACCGCCCAACGGCTATAAGGGGATCAGAGCCAAAGTCTATGATCCGACTGCCGATACCTGGACGAGCGTGCATGGAAGTGACGCCAGTAGTGATTTGATCGGGATGAACTGGTATAAATATGATAGCTTTTATGACGCGGATGAACCCAATCTGGAGGTCCACAACGGGAAACTTTACGCGACCTGGATCGAGAAGGACGCGATAATGCAAGTTAAGCAAACCCGAGTGGCGGTCTATAACGGTATGGATTTAGCCCCGGCCTGGAGTTTCGTGGATGGAATCCCCTGGAGGAGTACTTACTACGGCATCAATGTCAATTACGGAAACACTGCCTATACTCCGAAGCTGTTGTCATCGGGAGGCGTTCTTTACGACGCGTTTATTGAGCATGACTGTATGACAAATTGCGGCAATAGAGCGAGACTCAGGAAATACAATGGGAACGACGCGTCTAGCGACTGGACCAGCGTTGATCATTCTGCCGATACAGGAATTCATCACGCAGGTGAAGCAACTGACAGAGTTAGCTTGGTTGATTTTAACGGGACTCTTTACGCGACTTACAGCACAAACCACTGGGACCCAGTTACCTGGATTAATCAAAAAAAGATTTATGCCAAGCAACTGCAAACAGCGCCGACGGTTGACTGGATTAATTTAGGAGCCGGCGGGAATTATGGCGATTTGAATTTCGATTCTTCTCAGGACGCTAGCGATCCTACTCTGGCCGTCTATAACAACGAGCTGTATATGGCCTGGAAGGAAAGAAATTATACCGTAGGCGATTCTTCCGGGGATCAGGTCAGGGTGAAAAAATACTCTGGAACCGGTACGGCCTGGGATATCATCGATGGAAACCCGGCGGGTGACCTGGGGATAAATTTCGATAATACCATGGACGTGGCGGGTCTGCAGTTTTTCGAATCGGCTGGGGATCTCTTTTTGGCTTGGTTTGAGACGACGACCAGACCTCTATGGGGTTCAAATGAACCCGGCGTTTTACGTATCGCCAAATATAACGGCAACCCTGTCAGCCCTGTCTGGACTTTCGTGGACAGCGGGGGTATAAACTACCAAAGAAGTATAGGTGGAACTGACAACCTAATTAATTCGGGCAACGTAAAAGTGATCAATTCTGTGCCATACTTTATATGGACCGAATCTGACGGCGCGGCCTGGCCTAACGATAAATACATCCTTAGGGTGATTCGGGGAGATTAGGGTTAAGCCCGAGGATTAATATTAAATAGGCGTTGATCCGT
>JAOUME010000199.1 GCA_029881655.1 Deltaproteobacteria bacterium
ACGTTCAGCTGGCCGGTGGTATCGCCCTTCACAAGGGCCAGATCGCGGAGATGAAAACAGGTGAGGGAAAGACCCTGACCTCGACCCTGCCCCTGGTCTTAAACGCGCTGGCCGGAAAGGGCGCGCATCTGGTCACGGTAAACGACTACCTGGCCGAGCGGGACGCGCACTGGATGGGGGTTATTTACAACTACCTGGGTCTGTCATATGGCATCATCAAACACGGCCTTTCGGACGAAGACCGTCGCAATGCCTATCACAGCGATATCACCTACGGCACCAATAACGAGTACGGCTTCGACTACCTCCGGGACAACATGAAGTACCGGTTGGAGGACTATGTCCAGAGAGAGCATTTTTACGCCATCGTCGATGAAGTGGACAGCATCCTGGTCGATGAGGCCCGAACCCCCCTGATCATTTCCGGTCCTTCAGAGGATTCGGTGGATAACTACCACATCATCAACAAGATGCTTCACGGACTCACCCGCGAATGGCGGGTCATCGACAATCCGCCGGCCGAGATGGTCGCCAAGGCCAAGAAAATCGAAGTCTCCAAGGTCAAGGAGCACCTGTCCCAGTACGAGGACCTGGACGTGATCATCAAAGGGGATTTCACTCTGGACGAAAAAGCCCGCAACATTCAGCTGGCCGAAGGCGGGGTCGAGAAAATGGAACAAAGGCTCGCGGATTACCTGAAAACGCCCAATCTCTTTGACTTCGAAAACATCGAGTATCTCCATCACGTCAACCAGGCTCTGAAGGCTCACTATATCTTCAGAAGGGATATCGATTATGTGGTCCAAAACGGCCAGGTCCTGATCGTGGATGAGTTTACCGGAAGGCTGATGGAAGGAAGAAGGTTCAGCGACGGACTCCATCAGGCGCTGGAAGCCAAAGAAAACGTCAAGATCGAGAAGGAGAACCAGACCCTGGCCTCCATCACCTTTCAGAATTATTTTAGAAAATACGAAAAGCTGGGCGGCATGACCGGAACCGCCGAAACCGAGGCCGACGAATTCATGAAAATCTACGGCCTGGGCGTGGCGGTAATCCCCACAAACAAGCCCATGGTCAGAAAGGACCACGCCGACGTGATCTATAAAACCGAGGCCGCAAAAAACAGAGCGATCGTCAAACAAATTGAGGACCTGAGAGCAACGGGACAGCCCACCCTCGTCGGAACCGCTTCGATCGAGAGTTCCGAGAAATTAAGCCGCCTGCTCAAACAACACAAAATCCCCCACAATGTGCTCAATGCAAAGCACCATGAAACCGAAGCGGAGATCATCGCCAGCGCCGGGGAAAAAGGCTCGATCACCATCGCCACCAACATGGCCGGACGGGGAACCGACATCAAGCTGGGTGAAGGTGTGAAGGAAATCGGCGGTCTTTTTATCCTTGGAACCGAGCGCCATGAATCCCGCCGGATCGATAACCAGCTCAGGGGTCGCTCCGGCCGTCAGGGCGATAACGGCGCCAGCCGCTTCTTTCTTTCTCTGGAGGATGACCTGCTCCGGATTTTCGGGGGTGAGAAAATCGCCAACCTGATGGGCCGCCTTCGTATCGACGAGGACGAATCCATCGAGCATGTCCTGATCTCCAAGGCCATTGAGAATTCCCAAAAGAAAGTGGAGGCTCACAACTTCGACATCAGAAAACACCTGCTGGAATACGACGACGTCATGAACCGCCAGAGGGAAATTATCTACCAGCACCGAAGACGCATTCTGGGAGACCAGACCGAAGAGGTCTTTTTGGATATCATCGAAGATCTGGTCGAGTCCATGCTTGAAAGCTACTGCGACGACCATAAGATCGACGAGTGGGATCTGGTCGGTCTCGAGAAAGAGATTTTCGCCATTTTTCACCTCAAACTCAACCTGATCGGAGACCATAATCCCTTACCCGAAAGTCATAAATACGAATGGCTGCTCGAAAGGGTCAAGGAAGCCTACCAGGAGAAAAAAAAGGAGTTCACCGAATACCACACCCTGATTATGCGCCAGATCCTGCTGGAAATCACCGACAGCATGTGGAAGGATCACCTGTTATCCATGGATCATCTTAAAGAAGGCATCGGCATGAGGGGTTACGCCCAGAAAAACCCCCTCACCGAATATAAGAAGGAGGGTTTCGAGCTTTTTCAGGGACTCATGGAGCGGATATACTCCGAATGCGTCAAATCCTTCTTCCATGTCTCCATGGTCAAGGAACCCCCCCAGGAGATCCAGAGAAAACCCCAGGAGATGCAGATGATCCATCAGAACCCTCAGATGCCGTCATCCGATCAAAGCCAGGAACCCGAAAAACCCAAACAGGCCCCCATCCGCAAGGGTCACGAAGTCGGAAGAAACGAGCCCTGTCCCTGCGGCAGCGGCAAAAAATTCAAACAATGCTGCCTAAACAAGGACAAAGCCGTCGGCGCTCAACCATAAAGACCTGATCATGGCTCTTTCGGCACTCGCCTCAAAGCGTAATCAGCGGACTTTTTTGGAACGGCTCCGAAATTTCTTCCTGGTCGTTCTGTTTATCTCCATCCCCTTAAGCGTCGCAGGGGACGATTTTGCGGTGTTGGGCCTCTATTTAACCTCCCTTTCCCTGTTTTACGCCCGACGCGAAAAATGGCACAATTTCCTGATCCTCATTGGGTTTATCACCTACTTCGCGGGTTTTCTGCTGGGTCTGGTCTTCACCGACAACCTAAGCGACCACTACAATCTGCTTCGAAGCTTCTGGCGGATGGGACTGCCCTTTGCCCTTTTTTACAGCCTTAAGGACATCCGGTTTTACCGCTATATCAATTTGCTGGTGTTTTTTACGATCCTTATCGGGATCTACGCCCTGATCCAGTTTTTTACCGGGCTGGACATTCTCAGATCACACAAACTCCAAAGCGAATACCATTCCCTGTACGGTGTCTGGTTCGCCTTGGGCGCTTTTTCGCACCACCTGACCTTCGGCGGGGTCATGCTGGTGATCTTCTCCCTGATCGCTCCGCTTGCCTTTTGCCGTAGTTTTCAGGTTAAACTGAGGCTCTATTACCTTCTGGGAGCCTTGACCGGGTTTCTGTCCCTGATCGCGACGATGGGAAGAAGCAATTGGCTGGGAGCCATGGCTTCCTGTTTTACGATCTACCTCTTTCTGGTCGGCAGAAAAATCGCTCTGATCAGCGTGATATTGGTTCTTATAGCAGGAGGGGCGTTAATCATGAGCCAGTCCAAACTTTCCGATAAACCCCTGATGGATTCGCCGATTTTCAACCGGATCGCCGACGGCTTTTCTATCAGCCACAACTACGACCGGCTGATGATGTGGTACGCCGCTATCAGGATCATCAAAGACAGCCCCGTTTTCGGGGCCGGTCCCGGCAACGCCGTTAAAATGCGGCCCTACTACCAGACGATCGAAAAGGAAAACAAACATCTTTTCCAACATGACCCCGGTGTCGGCGTTCATAATATTTATCTTCAGACCTGGGTCGAATACGGTCTTCTCGGCCTGATCGGTTTCTTAAGTATCTGGGGCATCTATTTCACGCAGATTATTTTGGCGCTGCTTAGAAACAGCCGTCTGTCCCAAAGCGAACGCCTGCTTTTAATAGGTAATTTCTCGGGTATGATCGGGATTTGCGTCGCGGGACTGTTCGAGAACAATTTCCGGGATGCGGAGGTACAGGTCGCCATCCTGACCAGCGTCGGCATCACTCTGGTCCTGATTTACGGGCATCTTTTTCATGAAAAGGAATAAGAGCTTATGTATTTATTATAAGCTTGTTTTTTCAGCCATTTAGAGCCTTTTTTTATGGGTGACAAACCCGCCGTCTTCCGCTAGGATGTCTACAAACCTGATTCACACAAACTCTTAAACTTTCGCAAAGACGATTAGATTATGACGACGGATACTGAAAACATTGCTTCGGTCAATATCGAAGACTCCATGCGTTCCGCCTATCTGGAATACGCCATGAGCGTCATCGTGGGAAGGGCGCTGCCTGATATCCGCGATGGTCTCAAACCGGTCCACCGCAGGATTCTTTACGCCATGCACAGCCTGAGTCTGGCTCATAACAAACCCTTCATGAAATCGGCCAGAATCGTCGGTGAGGTCATCGGTAAGTATCATCCCCATGGCGATTCCGCCGTTTACGACGCGATCGTCCGGCTGGTGCAGGAATTTTCGATGAGAAATCCCCTGATCAATGGACAGGGAAACTTTGGGTCGGTCGACGGGGATTCGGCGGCGGCCATGAGGTACACCGAAATCCGACTGCAAAAAATATCCCAGGAATTCCTGGAAGACCTCGATAAGAATACGGTCGATTTTATCGACAACTATGACGGCAGCCTCAAGGAACCCACGGTCCTGCCGACTAAAATTCCCAACATCCTGATCAACGGATCGACCGGCATCGCCGTGGGAATGGCCACCAACATCCCCCCCCATAACCTGAAGG
>JAOUME010000043.1 GCA_029881655.1 Deltaproteobacteria bacterium
TCAGTTAATTACAGGCCGTTGCTGGATCTCTCGCTTTTCAAGGAAAAAATGAAGATTGATTCTGCCAAATTTCCGAATGCCAAAAATATTGGTGATACAACGGTCACATTGCCTTTATATCCGTCACATCTAGATGCAGAAGTTGAATATGTGATTGAAGCCGTGGAAAAAGTAGCACAACAACTCCTCTATATACGTGTAGATTCACAGATCCCACTCCAACGACCCAAATTTATTTTTAGCGGTTTCCTAATTTTCACAGAATAAAATAGTGCAAATCCATTGTTTCCTAAATACTGGCTTGTAAATCAGAATTGGAAAAAGTATTTTCGGCTGGAAGGCGAGGAAAATCGTGTAAATATGTGAAAAATATTGACTTTTTATGTCCTGGATGCAAGAATACCAACGATATGAGTATTAGTGATAATGATAAATGCTGGTATGCGATCCGCGTCCGTACGAATAACGAACACAGGGTTTCAAGTTTATTGAAAGACAAGCTGGAGATCATTTCAGAGGTTCCAAGTCAAACCGTTTGGAAATATCGCAATGGCAGGAAAATAACAGCAACGAAACCCCTTCTTTCTACGTATGTGTTTGTGTATCTAGACATTAAAAAGTTTTGCATGAAGACATTTTTTTCTATCGGCAATATTTTTGGCTTTGTCTCCAATCATGGAAAGCCGGCTCCTATCCCTGATAGGGATATCTCTGCTTTGAAGAGACTGTCAGTGTCGGACAAACCGGTATATGAATACAGCTATAACAAGTTAATCCATGGAGAGAAGGTAGTTGTTGTCGGGGGGCCGCTTCGCGGGGCGATAGGGACTATTATAGAAATTGACCAGCACAAAGGGCAGTTTGTCGTTGCCCTTGATTTTTTCAAGCGCGCGCTGGTAACCGAATTGGAATTTGGAGTAATACAAGCTTTTTAATATTCAAAGCGAACTCTTGAATAAGTGTAGATTTTTGGCAAAGCTTGACAAACGCAGTGGCCGGAGGCATGCGCAAAACATTTTTGCAAGGCTTGGTTGTTTCCACGGAATAAGTGTACTAGTTTGATATAAATTTTCTTTGATGATCACCTAAAAATGAAAAAGAATCAATCACTGCATTCACAGTTTAAAGACCTTGCGGATTCCACCATTGTCATGCAGATTTTCAACGTTATTGAGCAGAATCCATACTCATCGGAAGGAAAGATTACAAAAAAAACAGGACTGGCTACCGGATTGGTACATTCATTCCTGCGTAGAATAATATCGAAAGGATGGATACATACTAAAAAAGTCAATGCCAAGAGGTGGGCCTACTTCATTACTCCAAAAGGGTTTATTGAAAAGAGCAGGTTGTCGGCATCTTACATTTCCAAGGTTTTCTCCCAATACCGGGAGATACAAAAGCATATCGATCAGAATCTATTGTACTGTTATCAGAATAACTGGCGAAATTTGGCGGTAATCGGGAAAAACGATTTCGCTGAAATAGCACTCCTCAATATCCATTCTCGGAACTACTTCCGCCTGGTTGGCATTTTCGATGAATCAGGCAAGCCAGGTTCCAGCCATGATTGCGAGGTTCTGCATTATGAAGATCTGGCGAATTACGAATTTGATAAAGCTCTTATTTGCGACGGAAAATTCCTTGAATGGAAATTTAAGAATAGCGGCATAATAAGCAGCTCGAAGTTGGTAAATATGCTTCCTGCGTTTACAATGCCTGAATACAATAAACAAATTTGAATGATAATAATTTGAATAAAATTCCCAGCTCGAAAAAGCCAGAAGCAATTGTCGGACAATTCAATGTGGTTATTGCTTTCATAATCATGCTATTAATGGACATTAATTCCAATTTGGTATTCTACGTTTTGTTATTTATATTTACTTTCAGTTTGATTTACCTCTTGGCACTTTTTACAGCCAAAAAAGCTGTAGTTTCTGAAATTGTTAAGCGATACCTGCTTGGACCGCAGTTAATTCTGTTTTCAGTATTTTCTTTTGTGATCTTTTTAGAAGTTTTAACCGCAATTTTTCCATCGATAGTTCCAAAAGGAATAAATAATTTTAAATCAACTGCAAATCTTTCAACGGTAAGGGAAGCGGTTCTTGATTATTCAGATAAAAGTCCATTCGTTAAATTTAAGCCTAATACTCGAATAAAGTCGCAAGGGTATCGTGGAACTGATGAGCAATTTTCTTATGAATGGGAAACAGACAGTAATGGGTTTAAGAATCCTCCAGAAATCGGCGCATTAAAAGAGGCTGATGTTGTGGCCATTGGCGATTCTTTCACAGAAGGCATGGGGGTTCCAATAGAGGATACCTGGCCATCTTTATTAACCCAAAAAGGGTATGTCACATATAATCTTGGTGTCCAGGGCTATGCACCTATCCAATTTGAAGGTTTAATGCGTGAATATGGAATATACTTTAGGCCCAAGTATGTTATTTTAGGATATACAACGGGTATATATGAACGGGAGGCGAATTTCTATGATATTAAAGAAGCTGTCAGCAAGAAAAAATTCACAGGTGGAATTCAGTCAATCGCAGAAGCTGAAAAACGCGGAGATATTAAGAGGCAGTCTAGATATTTTACGTTTGCCCTTGTTCTGTTTTTAAGGACTCAGTTTATGCACTCTCGTCAATTAAAATATCCATCGCCTGAAATTGTCGTTGAAAAATTAAAGTATTATAAATCAGAGATCTCAAAGGATGGACTTTCTCATGAAGGGAAAACGAATATTGAGTTGGGCAGTAGAGAATGGGAAAGCACCTTGATGTCTCTTGAAAAATGCATCAAAATTGCACACTCAATAGGTGCGGAAGTTGCTATTCTATATTTTCCCAGCAGGGGTGTTGTATACTACGAAAAAGCTACCGGCCACAAATTATCTGAAAGGTATTTCGGAAAGGTTGAATCAAATTTGTTGAAAAACTTTGCAAATGAAATGAATGTTACATATATTGACCCAACTGAGATGCTGGTTGAGTATGTCAACTCTTTGGATGATAGCGCTAGAATAGAAGAATATCCATTTCTGGAAATTGATGGACACCCAAACGCAATAGGTTACAAATTAGTGGTTGAGGAAATAATACGAAAAATTCCGTTCTCAGCGAGATCTGGCTCCTTGTCGAGTTTTATACATCCATCTGATAAAGAGCTAAACTGAAAATGTACATACTCGGCATTTCCGCTTATTACCATGATTCTGCCGCATGCCTGTTGTTTAACGGGAAAATAATCGCCGCCGCGCAAGAGGAGCGGTTTTCCAGGAAAAAGCATGATCCAAGGTTTCCGGAGAATGCTGTGAAGTATTGCCTTAAAGAAGCAGGAATCAAAATATCCGAAATCAAGTACATCGTTTTCTATGATAAACCATTTCTAACATTTGAAAGACTTCTCGAAACATATCTGTCCTATGCGCCGCGTGGAGCAAAATCCTTTCTTGAATCTATGCCGGTATGGCTAAAGCAAAAGCTTCATATGAGGAAGGAAATTATTAACTGTATAAATGAGTTGGGCGAATCCGACACATTTCAGGGGGATTTGCTTTTTAGTGAGCACCACGAATCGCATGCGTCATCTGCATTTTTCCCGTCTCCGTATGAGGAAGCAGCGATTTTAACTCTTGATGGAGTTGGTGAATGGACAACCACAAGTTATGGAGTAGGGCGCGGCAATACGATTGAATTTCTGAATGAGATCCATTTCCCGCATTCTTTGGGGCTTCTTTACTCGGCGTTCACCTACTACACTGGTTTTAAGGTCAATTCTGGCGAATACAAGGTTATGGGTCTTGCCCCATATGGTGAGCCGAAGTATGTCGACTTGATACTAAAGGAGTTAGTCGATGTGAAGGATGATGGATCATTCAGGCTCAATATGGAATATTTTAATTATTGCTCTGGATTGACAATGACGAGCAAGAAGTTTCATAAGCTCTTCGGTTCTGAACCGAGAAAGCCGGAAACGAAACTGACCCAGCGAGAGATGGATCTTGCCCGCTCAGTGCAGGATGTTACTGAATATATCGTACTGAAAATCGCAAGGCATATCGCCAAAACGACAAAAATGGAAAATCTTTGTCTTGCAGGCGGGGTCGCTTTGAATTGTGTTGCTAATGGCAAAATATTGGAAGAGGGTATATTTAAAAATATTTGGATTCAACCTGCAGCAGGCGATGCTGGCGGATGCATTGGAGCCGCGCTTGCGGTATGGCATAGAATGCTGGGAAATAAAAGATTCGTAAACAACAAGGAAGATTTGCAGTCAGGGTCATATCTTGGGCCTGAATATGAGGATGAAGAAATTGAGGCATATCTGAAAGAAAATAACGTCCCGTTTAAAAGATATTCGGAGCATGAAATATCCATAAAAGGGGCTGAAATTCTGGCTTCTGAAAAAGTGGTTGGCTGGTTCAGCGGCCGGATGGAGTTTGGGCCAAGAGCTTTGGGGGGCCGTAGCATTATAGGTGATGCGAGGTCTTTGACGATGCAATCGACCATGAATTTAAAAATCAAATTTCGAGAATCATTTCGGCCTTTTGCCCCATCTGTTTTACGGGAAAAAACGAGCGAATACTTTGAGTTGGACACGGAATCGCCATATATGTTGCTTGTGGCGCCAGTAAAAAAGAATAAAAGAAAAGAAATGAGTGATGATGAGAAGAAACTATTCGGGATAGATAAGCTAAATGTCTGTAGGTCGGAAATACCTGCAATAACACATGTGGATTACTCTGCCAGAATTCAAACAGTAGAGGCAAAAACAAATCCCGCCTATTACAATCTTATAAAAGAGTTTTATAATAAAACAGGCTGTCCTGTAATTATAAATACTTCCTTTAATGTACGCGGCGAACCGATAGTTAACACCTTGGATGACGCTTATCGTTGCTTTATGAGGACAAATATGGACTATTTGGTTCTCGGCAACTTTATTTTGGATAAAGTTGCACAGCCCAAATACGACGATGATGAAAAATGGAAAGATGAATTCGAGTTGGATTAAATGATAAAGCGTAGAAACGAAAAGAAAGATATAAAGGTATTTGCTGGCGGTATCGGGGTTATTGCCCTTATCATCGGCGGGATATCCTTTTGGAAAGGCGGAAATCTTTATCCGTACATACTGGTCTTCGGTATCCTTTTCAGCGTAACTGGCCTGGTTTCACCGGATGCAATAAAACCGGTATACAAAAAATGGATGATTTTTGCGGGAATTCTCGGTAGGTTTCAAACAAAGTTGATACTCTATATTATTTTTTATCTCTTTTTAACTCCAATGGGGCTAATCATGAAATTAGGCGGGAAAAATTTTCTTGAAGAAAAAATGTTACCTGATGCCGAAACATATTGGAAGAAGCGGGAGCCTGAGCGTGACCCGGGGAAAAGGTATTTCCAGCAGTTTTAATGGTCAAATTATATTGCTTTTAAAATGAATAATTGGGATAATGAGATAAATGAGTGAATTATTTGATTTTTTAAAAGAACGAAAAAAGTTTTGGCTTGCGCCAATTGTATTTATGCTTGTTATGCTCGGCGCATTAATAATATTTACTGAATCAAGTGCTATTGCGCCATTCATCTACGCATTATTTTAACAGCTGGTAAGTTTTTCAGTCTAGGAGAGCAATTTAAATTCCGTTCTCTTTGAGTACCGCTCATACTATTTCAACTTGATCAATGTATATGACCCATGCCTCTCTGAATTAATAAAGTTATTGAAAAATGTATTTAAAAAAATCCGTTCTTAAGCATGATATTTCCCATTCGCGATAATCACTCCCGTACAGAATGTGCGATGGCGCAGATATTCAATTTGTGAACCGAATTGCTGTTTCCAGCTTGTGCATGGTAAAACAATGAAGCTTCTCGTTTTGGCTGGGGGATTTGGTACGCGGCTACAGTCTGTCGTTGCGGAAGTGCCTAAAGCTCTTGCCCCTGTTGGCGATGTTCCGTTTCTACGGCTACAGATAGAACATTGGAAAAATCAAGGGGTAAATTCCTTTCTGTTTCTATTGCACCATCAGGCCGAATTGATTATTGATTTCTTGAAGAATGAGAAAAACGATATATTGAATAATAGCGAGGTTGAATGGCTGGTAGAGCCAGAACCTATGGGGACAGGTGGAGCTTTGGCATATGCGGTAAAGTGCCTGAATATCTCGGATGATTTCATGGTAACTAATGCCGACACTTGGCTTGGAACAGGCATCAATGAAGTATGGCTAGCTGCCTCACCGGCAATGGCAGTGGTAAAGGTAGGCAATGCAGGGCGTTATGGAAGTGTTCATTTTAACGAGCGAAACATCGTATCAGCTTTCAAAGAAAAGGAAGTTGTGGCGGGCGAAGGGTGGATAAATGCAGGGCTATGTCATTTGAAACCCGAGCTGTTCAAAAACTGGAACCACGAACCTTTTTCACTGGAGAGGATCAGCTTTGTCATTTGGGCCGAGCAGGGTAACCTGAGTGCCGTTCCCCTGAGATCGGACTTTATCGATATTGGTATTCCGGAAGATTATTTTCGTTTTTGCCGCTGGATTGAGTCTGGTAAAAAAGGAGCAATATGAATTTGGATTTGGATCTATTTATAATAAACGAACAAGCTACGCTACGTGAAGCCCTCGCAAAGATTGAGTCCAATCATCACGGCATAGTTTTATCAGTGAATTCTGAAAAGGTTATTACCGGATTGGCGACTGACGGTGATATTCGCCGAAAATTGCTGGAGGGTTCCACACTCATGGATCCAATCTCCTCCTGCACGAATCCGGATTTCGTATGGGCAGATCAAGCCACTTCCAGGGAGCTGCTTCTTAAGCAACTGGATCAAAGGATACGAGTGCTACCATTGCTCGACTCAAAAAGACGTTTGGTAGGTATCATAAGCCATGATCACATTCCTATGCAGGTGGAAAAAAGGACCTATGCCCGTGCTCGCTCACCGGTAAGGATTAGTTTTGGCGGCGGCGGCTCCGATCTCACGCATTTTTTTGCGGATGAGGGGGGAGCGGTAATCAATACGACTATCTCGCTGTACAGCCATGCCACATTGCGGGTGCGAGATGATGAGCAGATATTTATTCACTCCAGGGATTTAGGGGAATCGTTGCATGCACCAGATTTGCCAGGTCTTTTTTCACATAAGGGTAAATTCGGCCTTGTGCAGTCATTGCTAAAGGCAGTGCATCCGGGCTTCGGATTTGAATTATTCCTTCATTCCGATTTTCCGTTGAATTCAGGGCTTGGCGGTTCTGCGGTTGTATCCGCATCAGTCCTTGGCTGTTTCAACCAGTTCCGCCAGGATAAATGGGATTTGCATGAACTCGCAGAGCTGGCTTTTCAAGCGGAACGACTTTACCTGGGTGTGGCGGGAGGCTGGCAGGATCAATATGCAACTGTTTTTGGCGGCTTTAATTTCATGGAATTCAGAATGGATCAAAATATTGTTCATCCACTCAGAATTCATCCCGACATTCTGTTTGAACTGGAGGAAAGTTTGATATTGTGCGATACAGGCGTCCCGCATGATTCTGGTGACATTCATCAGGATCAGCGTCAGCAGATGAAGCAGGAAAGCACTCGCACAAAGGTGCAGTCAAATGTGGAACTGACTTACAGGATGCGAAATCATCTTCTTAGAGGCAGGTTGCTTCAGTTCGGCCAGTGTCTCCATGAAGCTTGGCAGTTCAAACGCCAGTTCAGCAGCAAGATTTCCAACGCAAGGCTAGATAATATTTACGATAATGCGCTCAAACATGGTGCTATCAGCGGTAAATTGCTAGGTGCTGGTGGTGGCGGTTTTTTCATTTTCTATGTTCCTCCATTCAGAAAGCATGAACTCATCAACAGCCTAGAAGAGGTAGGCCTGAAAATTCGACCTTTTCGGTTTGAGCAGCAGGGCTTGCGTGCATGGTCGGCGCGTGAAGTTGATAACAATCATGAAATGCCAGATTTATGAGTATAAGGATCGGAACACATGAAATCGGCGCTGGCCGGACATTCGTAATAGCAGAAATAGGGAACAACCATAACGGCAGTTTCGAGAAAGCCATTCAAATGGTAGATAAGTCTATTGCAATGGGGGCCGACTGTGCCAAGTTCCAGATGCGCCACATATCCGAGGTTTACAGGGAGCGCACACTCATAAAGGATGGCGAGGATCTTGGCACTGAGTATGTGCTGGATCTCCTAAAGCGGTTTGAACTTACGGTGGAACAGCATAGGGAGCTGGTAAAATATTGCGAGGAGAGAGGCATACTTTATCTTTGCACTCCATGGGATACGCGAAGTGTCGAGGTTCTTGAGAGCTTTGGCGTACCGGCATATAAAGTTGCTTCAGCGGATTTGACCAATCTTCCGCTTCTTGACAAACTTTGTGCCACCGGAAAACCTCTCATCTTGTCCACAGGGATGAGCCATCAAGAAGAGATTCAAGTTACCGTAGACTTTCTCAACAAAAGAAAAGCACAGTTTGTGCTGCTTCACTGCAACAGTACTTATCCAGCTCCTCTTCACGATATCAATCTCAAATGGATGGAAAAACTGCGAGGAATTCATTCGATGGTCGGATACTCCGGGCATGAGCGCGGAACGGCTGTTTCGCTGGCGGCTGTCGCTTTGGGCGCCTGCGTGATTGAACGGCATTTCACACTTGATCGAACAATGGAAGGACCAGACCACGCGGCTAGTCTTGAGCAGGTGGAGTTCAAACGTCTTGTCGAGGGAATTAGAGAAATTGAACAGGCTTTTGGTGACGGACAGGAGCGCCATCTTTCACAGGGTGAAATGATCAACAGGGAAAATCTCGGAAAGAGCCTGGTTGCGGCATCTGCGCTCCGTAAGGGAACGGTGCTTACGGCGGATCATATAAAGGTTCGCAGTCCGGGGCAGGGTATTTCACCGCAACATTATGAAAAACTTATAGGGCGTACATTGCAACACGACATGACCGATGGAGATTTTTTCTTTCCATCCGATCTTAAGGATGAACGCATTGAACCGCGGGCATACTCTTTCAAGAGGCCTTGGGGCGTTCCTGTTCGGTACCATGATTTCCATGAGTACCGGGAACGTATCCAGCCGGATTTATTTGAGTTCCATCTCTCCTACTCGGATATGGAGCTTGATCTTACAAAATATTTTAAGGATACATACCCGTTCGATTTTGTTGTCCACGCGCCTGAGCTGTTTTCAGGAAGCCGTTTAATGGATCTGGCGACCCCTGATGAATCTTATCGTTTGGAATCAGTGAGGGAAACACAGCGGGTTATTGATATTACCCGCGCACTTAAAAAGTATTTTCCGAGTACGAAGCGTCCGATGATAGTTGCCAATGTCGGCGGGTTTACCATGGATGAGCCTCTTCCTCTATCGGTAATTCCTGAGTATTACCAGCGTTTTGCCAAGAGCCTGAAGGAACTGGATATGGATGGCGTGGAGATGATTCCACAGACAATGGCGCCATTCCCATGGCATTTCGGGGGACAACGTTACCAGAATATGTTTGTTAAAATAGATGAAATTGTTGATTGGTGCAGAAAACTGGATTTAAGGATGTGCTTTGACATTTCCCACACCCGGTTGACATGCAACCATTTTGGAATCGATTTCCTTGATTTCTGCAGGAAGATTGCCCCATATTCCGCCCACCTTCATCTTGGCGATGCAAAGGGGCTAAACGGGGAAGGGTTGCAAGTGGGAGATGGCGATATCGACTTTGTCGCCTTGGGTAAAATTCTCAAGTCTGGATGTCCTGATGCTTCATTTATTCCAGAAATATGGCAGGGACATAAGAACGGCGGGGAAGGATTTTGGATAGCGTTGGAAAAGCTTGAAGGAATACTATGAAGGTAATTTTTGGTATATCCTGGGCAACTCTTTTGTCCGGTGATTTGAGCAAAATTAATATTGATTGCGTGAAGTGCTGATCCAAGCGCCAATGCTAGAAAAGGTTGGGTTATTCGGATGTATGAAAAGCCGCTTGGAAGCGCGATTGGGAAAAGTTATGATTCGGAAATTAAAATATGGAAAATGCTAAGTGTTTATTGAATTCCTGAAAACGTATAAACTTTGATAAAGGAAAAAAAATGATTGGTATCATTCCAGCAAGGGGTGGCTCCAAAGGTGTGCCAGGGAAAAACATTAAGCTGCTTTCGGGCTACCCTTTGATAGCCTATAGCATCATTGCGGGCAGACTGGCAAAAAATATAGAAAGGGTCATAGTAAGCACTGACTCAGAAGAGATTGCGGAACTTTCCCGCAAATATGGTGCCGAGGTTCCGTTTCTCCGACCGGCAGAATTCGCGCGAGATAACTCTCCAGATATAGAATTCATTAATCATGCTTTTGACTGGTTCGAAGAGAACGAGGGGAAGGCTCCGGAGATGATGGTTCATTTGAGACCGACTACTCCGTTAAGAGATCCAGAAGTGATAGATTCCGCAATTGAAATAATACGCGGAAATAAATACGCAACCTCGCTTCGATCGGCACATGAGCTTCCGGAGTCGCCGTATAAAATGTTTAAGATGGAAGACGGGTATTTGCGAGGATTTTTCCCTGACGATCCGCGTCCAGAGTATTACAATCTCCCAAGGCAAACTTTCCCCAAAGCTTATATGCCAAATGGATATGTGGACATTATCGTGAAGGAAACAGTTAGAAAAACCGGATCACTCCACGGAACCAGTATGATAGGTTTTGAAACCGATAATGCCGGAGAACTCGATTTGCCGGATGATTTTCAATATATTGAATATAAGCTCTCAAAAAAGGATTATAAAATACACAAATTTTTAAAGGAACAATACTAAATATATGAGTTTCAAATTGAATCCAATAGAGGTGAAACCTGTTTCGACGAAGTACCGGACCATTAAAACAAAACTTCCAGTGCCTGAATCAATTCCCCTGTTTGAAGAAATGGGTAAATATGAATCCCGCTCCATGCATGGTCAATATCCGATTATTTGGGATAGTGCCTCAGGCTGTGTGGTTGCCGATCCATATGGCAACAGGTGGATAGACTTTACATCGACTATTTTTGTGGCCAATGCAGGGCATGGCCATCCTGAGATTATCAAGGCAATAAAGGAACAACTCGAAAAGCCGCTGTTGCATACATATGCTTTTTGTAACAGACCACGGGTTGAACTGGCGAAAAAACTTGTCAAAATGACACCGAAACAGTTTGAGAAAGCTTATCTTGTTTCAGCTGGAACCGAAGCTACTGAAACAGCTCTAAAACTTATGCGGCTATATGGAAGACAAAAAGATCCGAAAAGAGTAGGAGTGATCTCGTTTACCGGAAGTATGCACGGCAGGACGATGGGGGCAGAGTTTCTTAAGGGCGTTCCGTCCAGTTCCGAGTGGATAGGACACGACGATCCGAACATACATCATCTTCAAATACCATATCCATGGACAGTGAAAAATTTCAAAGATGCGGATTGGGAAAGAAAGTTTGAGGAAGATATAAATTCACTTATCGCCAAAAAAGTTGATATTAAGAAAATTTGCGGGTTTATGGTCGAGTCCTATATAGGCTGGTCTGCCTACTTTTTCCCCAAGGCTTACATACAGGCTCTTGCCAAATTCGCAAAAATGAACGACATATTGCTAACCTTTGATGAAATACAGAGCGGCTTTGGGAGAACCGGAAAGCTTTTTGCTTTTGAGCATTATGGCGTAGACGCTGATATGGTATGCATGGGTAAGGGGATGAGTTCCAGCCTGCCGCTTGCCGGAGTTCTTGGGCCAAAAAAGGTGATGGATATTCCCGGCGTCGGATCTATGAGTAGCACGCATTCATCGAACCCGCTTTCTTCGGCGGCTGGGCTGGCAAATTTGAACATAATTGAGAATGAAAATCTGGTTGCAGAATCTGCCCGTAAGGGGAAAATCCTTCATGATCGACTTGGTGAGATTCAAAAGAAGTATAATTCGCGGTTGAAGTATTTTTTTGGTAATGGGCTAGTCGCGGCAATTCTGCTTTTCAAACCTGGTACAGATGAACCGGATGGTGCCTTTGCGACGGATGTTTTTGAGCGTGCTACCCATAAGGGCCTTTTGATGGTTCATACAGGAAGGGAATCGATAAAAATCGGGCCACCTCTATCAATACCCGACGAAGCCCTGCTTGAAGGATTGGATGTTTTGGAAGAAGCGATTGCCGAAGCAGAAAAAGCCGCAGGAAACAGCAACTAATGATATTGGGTGGAAGGCACATGGGGCTTCCCGTTAAGGATATGAAAACCTCACTGCGGTTCTACCGCGATCTTCTGGGTCTGAAGGTTGAAAAGGATTTTTCAGAGCGGGGAGAATTTATTGATGCAATAATCGGTATCAATGACCTTGATTTGTGGATGGTAAAGCTTACAGCGCCGGATGGTTGGATGCTGGAATTATTGGAATATAAATCTCACCCTGGAGAACCTAGGCGCAACCCAAGTATAAAGGATGTGGGGCATGCACATTTGGCACTGACAGTGGATAGCATTGAAGAAGAGTATAAGCGACTTAAAGATGCTGGCGTGAGGTTTATAAGCTCTCCGCAAGTATCGCCGGACGGATATGCAAAAGTCGCTTTCTGTCAGGATCCCGAAGGAAACTATGTCGAGTTGGTTGAGGTATTGTGATTCAAAATGAGTAATTACCTTAAAGTTGTATACAACGAGAAAGATCGTCCTTTTACCGATTATCCTTCGAAGCTAGCAAAGTATCTTTTTGACAGGTATGGATTGCGGCAAGGGGAGAAGCTTCTTGAAATAGGGTGTGGCCGTGGGGAGTTTTTGGCTAACTTTAACCGTCTTGGTCTTGATGTGAAGGGTGCGGACATCTCCCCCGAAGCTGTTGAATTTAACAAGGACATGGATATTAGAGTAGTTGATGTTGAAAGCCAGCCGCTTCCCTTCAGCGATAATACTTTTGATATTGTTTATTCAAAATCGGTAATAGAGCATTTCTATTATCCCGAAAAGTATGTGAAAGAGGTGTTTAGGGTATTAAAGCCTGGTGGCATTTGCATCACGCTTGTTCCTGAATGGGAAGCCAATATGAAGATCTACTTTGATGATTTCACACACAGGACGCCATTTACCGCAATTTCGCTAAGGGATATTTACCTGATGCACGGTTTTAATGCAGTCAAAGTTGAAAAGTTCAGGCAGTTGCCGTTTCTCTGGAAATTCCCAGTGTTGAATCCAATATGTGCATTTATCGCAATGGTATCTCCGAGGTCTAATATAAAGCTGATAAGGTTTTCAAAAGAGATCATGCTGCTTTCCAGCTGTAAGAAGCCGTAACTTTGCTTTCAAATTTTTAATTATGCCAAATACATTTGGAGTTATGCAGGGACGGCTTTTGCCAAAGTACAAGGGTCGCTACCAGGCTTTCCCTGTGGGTTCATGGGAGAAGGAATTCGCGATTGCGGCCGGGCTAGGGCTTGGTGCTATTGAGTTCATACTCGACTACAATGATTACGAAAAGAACCCGCTCATGTCAAGAAAAGGGGTGAAACAAATTAATGAATTTGTGGATAAGACAGGAGTGAAAGTAAAAACAGTCTGCGCGGATTATTTTATGGAAGCTCCAATGCATGGAGTAGCTAAAGCCGATGCGAGGAAAAGCGTCGATGTATTGTTAGCTTTAATGGAGAATTCAAATGCACTTGGCGTTACGGATATCATTATCCCTTGCGTAGATCAGTCGAGTTTGAATGGAAGCGAAAGAAACATAGAGCAATTTGTTGAAAACATATCAATGGTGATCGACGCGGCTACATCAACAGGAATAAACCTGTCGCTGGAAACCGACCTTGGCCCATCGGATTTTCTGAATCTTCTAAATATGTTCGATTCCAAGAAAGTAACGGTAAACTATGACATAGGTAATAGCGCTGCGCTGGGATTTGATCCAGATGAGGAGTTTAGCGCGTACGGCAAGAGGATTTCGGAACTTCACATAAAAGACAGGATACTTAAGGGTGGTTCTGTGATGCTTGGGCAAGGGAATGCCGATTTTGAAAAGGTGTTTAGGCATCTTCATAATTTGAATTTTGACGGACCGATAATTATGCAGGTTTTTCGTGACGACGAAGGTGTGGAAGTATTTAAGAAACAGCTTGAGTGGATCAAGCCGTTTCTCAACCGATATTTTAAAATATAATCAGTAGAAAAATATGGAATTAGGGCTGAAAGATAAAGTTGCTTTTGTAACCGGCTCCAGTCGTGGAATTGGGAAGGCAATTGCGGCAGGTTTTCTTGAAGGGGGCGCACGAGTTGTAATTACAGGCAGAAATGCAACAAGCCTGAATGAGACATCCGAAGAGTTCAAGAATAAATACGATAATGGGAATATTCTGGCAATAGAGTGTGATCTTACAAAGGAACTGGATATTGCAAAGTGTGTTGGGAGCATAATAAAAAAATGGGGGCGTATAGATTGTCTTGTTTTGAATGTAGGAACAGGTCGCTCCCTTCCGCAGCCAGTTTCACCAAAAAAACACTGGGATGATATCTTTGACGTGAATCTGAACTCACCTGTAGGAGTTACGCGTGAAGCTCTTCCTTTCATGCAGAAAAAAAAGGGCGGAAGCATAACATTTATTTCATCAATAACTGGTGCCGAGGCTTTTGGTGCTCCAGTAGATTATTCGGTGGCGAAGAGCGCAGTAATTGCATTTTCAAAAAATCTATCCAGGAAAGTTGCCAGCGACGGGATAAGGGTAAACACCGTATTGCCGGGTAACGTCATTTTTCCGGGTGGGAGCTGGGATGAGAAGCTAAAAGCCGATAAAACCAGTGTGGAAAATATTATTAACAGTTCCGTGCCGATGAAACGCTTTGGAACACCAGAAGAGATAGCGAATGCGGTTCTATTCCTTTCGTCGAATAAGGCTTCATTTATTACAGGCGCGACTCTGAAAGTCGACGGCGGGCAAACAGTTTCTATTTTTTAGCAAGGAAAATGATGGATAAGGGAATATTCGATCTGACTGGTAAGATTGTAGTTGTCACCGGAGGTGCGGGATTGTTAGGTGTAAAGCATGCCGAGGCAGTTGCCGAATACGGGGCTATTCCACTGCTAATAGATTTGCTTGAGGACAAAGCGATCGAACAGAGCAATCTCATTAAAGAGAGATTCGGTGTAGATTCCATGGGAATGGGAGTGGACATAACGAATGAAAAATCGGTCGCTAATGCCTGCGATTTGGTGTTGAAGCAGTTCGGGAAAGTCGATGTGCTTATCAACAATGCCGCAAATAATCCAAAAGTTGATTCCACAAGTGGAATAAAAAACTCATCAAGGCTGGAAAACTTTCCTCTCGAAGATTGGAATAAGGACTTGGCCGTTGGACTGACCGGAGCATTTATGTGCGCGAAATATTTTGGAAGTGCAATTTCTAGTAATGAAAAAGGCGGGTCGATAATCAACATTTCATCCGACCTTGGAATAATTGCTCCCGACCAGAGGTTATACAGGAAGGAGGGTTTGCCGAATGAGAAGCAGACGGTGAAACCGGTAACCTATTCGGTGATCAAATCCGGACTTATAGGTCTAACCAAATATTTAGCAACCTACTGGCCTGGAAAAGTCAGGAGTAATGCCTTATGCCCCGGAGGTGTCGAAGCAGGGCAGGGAGAAGATTTTCTCAGAAGAATCGAGCCATTAATTCCATTAGGGAGAATGGCAAAACCAGATGAATACAAAGGGGCAATTGTTTTTCTTTCGTCGAATGCTTCAAGCTACATGAACGGTGCTGTCATATCAATTGATGGCGGTAGAACCGTCTGGTAAAAAAGTAAAGTTCTACCTATGTTTCTTATTACAACTGCTGACGAGCGTTTCTGGAAGACGGATGGACCTGTACTGTTTCTTGGAGAATGGTGCAAACTTTACAGCAGGAAGGAAGCATGGGGAAAGTTTTATTATGAAGTCCTTCCCTATCATTGGAGTGACAAGGAAAAGCTGTTTAAGGATTATCTTTATTTGGACGACCTGTATGAAAGAACACTTGAAGAATTATCTCAGCACTTAAACCGCATTCATAATATAGAGAAATCAATTAGGTATTGGAGGATTGTTACTGGGCCATGGCTATATTACATGATTCAAATTCTTTTCGATAGGTATCAGTCCATTTGCGCAGCGGCTTTGTCAGGAAAGGTCTCTGACACTTTATTGGGGATAGACAGTCCTGAAACTATGGTGCCAAATGTATTTTCGGAATTTATTAGTGTTTACCAGGAAGATAGTTTCAATCAGTACCTGTATGGCAGGATAATCAAGCACACAGGTAAACTCCCATATACTGAAATTCGAGAATGCATTAATCAAGAGTTAAAGAATAAAGTGGTAACAAATGATAGGGCTACATCATTTCGAGGGCTTGGGAAAAGACTTTTGAAGATTGCAGATGGGATTATCCCTGCGGCTTTTAAAAAATATGCTTTGATATCCTCAGGATTAACTAAAAAAGATTTATTTAAACTTCAGATTTCACTTGGACAGTTTCCAGAAATAATTACTCG
>JAOUME010000044.1 GCA_029881655.1 Deltaproteobacteria bacterium
TTCGACGGTAGCGGTTTCCCAGCGGCGCCAGGATTTTTCCGCCGGCGATGGTCTCGGAGGGTGAAAGATTCCTTAAGATAAAACGGTCACCGTAGCGGAGGCAAACTTCGTCTATGAGTCTTATCTGGGCAAAATGGACCTTTTGATCCGGCGAAAAGGTTTTATCGACAAAGGTGATGTTTCCGGTGACTTCCTGGGCGTTCGAATAAAAACGGATCAGGCTTTTGTTTTTGATGGCTTTGATACCCGGGACCAAACTCAATTCCACATCGACGCGGCGGGTGTTATAGACGCTGTTGGGTTTGGCGATTTGATTTCCCCTTTCGATCTGGTCCTTATGGATGCCGCCGAGGTTGACCGCCAGCCTCTGGCCGGAGTGGACCTCTTCAACTTTGTTTTTGTGGTTCTCAAAACTCCGGGGTTTCAAAGGAATTTTTTGGGGATAAAGCCACAAGGGGTCCCGAAGAGAAGCCGAGCCCGAAAGCACGGTCCCGGTGATGACGGTACCGAATCCCTTGATGCTGAAGCTTCTGTCGATCGGCATGCGGAAGGGCTGTTCTTTTCTTGGGGCGACGGGAGAATTCGCGGTTAGGGCCAATTGCTTTTTCAGTTCGTCCAGCCCCAGTCCGGTTTGGGCGGAGACTTTAACGATGGGTTTGTCTTCGAGGAAACTTCCCTTTGTGAGTTCTTTAACCTCCTCGAAAACCAAGTCGGTCATTTCCTCGTCGGCGAGATCCAGGCGCGATAAGACAACGAGGCCCTTTTGAATCTTCAGGAGGTCGGCAATCGCGAGATGCTCCCGGGTTTGGGGCATGACTCCCCCGTCGGCCGCGACCACCAGAAGAAACATCTCGACACCGCCGATTCCCGCCAACATGTTATGCACGAACTTTTCGTGGCCGGGGACATCAATGAAGGAAATCTCAAGGTCTTCGTCCGCCTTGTAGCTGGCGAAACCCAGATCGATGGTGATGCCTCTTTTTTTTTCTTCAATGAAGCGGTCCGGGTCGGTTAAGGTCAGTGCCTTGACCAAAGTGGATTTTCCATGATCGATATGGCCGCCTGTTCCTACGACAAAATGCCTCAACTTGCTCCGGTGTTCGGTGATGGAGAAATTTCCCTTTTGGGTGTTGTTACCAATTGGCGGCAAAGCCAAGCTGACCCTGCTCGGTTTCGACCTGATAACTCAGTGTAAAAATCATGAATTCGCTGTAAAGCTGTACTCCAAGTGCCTGATCAGACAAGATGGTAGGGTTCTCATAATGATGATAGATGAGGTCCCCAAAGAGCTTGACATGCTCGGTGATCAGAAACTTGGCGCCCAATCCAAAGCTCTGGTTGTCCAGATAGGCGTTGTAAAGAATACCGTAACTATAGGATTTTCCGGTCAGCATGGCTTGAAGTGTAAGGCTGTTTCTTTTCAGGTTGATTTCGTCGGATTCGTTACCCGTCGAAAATTCGGTATTGTACTTGGACCAATGGAGTCTTTTTTTAATACCGAGGGCAATATTGAAGGGGAGAACCGAGTCATCGACCGTTAGCATCTTAGCGTAGAAATAAGAAGAGTGGTGCCGGTATTCCGGGTCCGCGTTGCTCTGGATACCCAGTTGGATGAATTCCGTGACCCGGAGATCGTACCTAAAGCGGACAGGTCGGATGTCGGTGTTTGCCAGATGTTTGGGCCAGACCAGGGTTTCAAAAAAATGCAGGTTCCTGTTTATGCCCGCTGTCGGGTTAAAAAATATCCAGGAATCATTTTGTTCCTCGTTGAAGATGCTGGGGATAAAATTATTCTTTAGATTTTCAAGGGCAGAGGTACTCGGGGTGAGTTCGCTCACGACCTGCTTTACCTTGAGTTCCGTATGGCTATTTAAGGGAACCGGCTCAAAGCCCTGATTATTATCGGGCGCGATGCTGGCCTTAACCTGGGAGATGTTGTTTTTAGCGTGATCGATCAGGGTAAAATCCGCCAGCAGTTCGCCTGACCCCGGCTTCAAATCGACCAGAAGGACAAAATCGCTTCCGGCCCGGTCGGCAAATTGCTCCAAGATATACTGGTTTTCCCGGATCTGATAAAAACTGAGTTGGTTTGAATCCACGATTTGCTGAACGATGATGGGATCGGCTACCCGAAATATTCCGGTAAGTTCGCTGGACAGTTCTTTTTTGATCCGGATCAGGTTGAATTCTTTTTTGATCTGCTGGCGGTGATCGTGGTTGTAGATGATCGCGATGGTCGTTTGTTTATAGTCCGCTGTTTTTCCTTGGAGATCTGTTTTCAGCCTTTTGCCGACTTCCGAGAAATCATAACCAAAGGCATCGACAATAGAGAAAAGGACGATAGACAAGCAAAGCGGCAGAAAAACCGCCTTGTTTACAAAATAGCGGATAAAAAGAGAATTTTTATGCTGCATCTTCCATAGAATTTTGAGAATGTTAAATAATTACAAATTATCCAGATGGTTAAAGCTCTAAAGGTATTCGAGCCCGATATCCAGCGACGGAGCCGAATGGGTCAAAGCCCCGACGGAAACAATGTCAACCCCAGTCGCGGCAATCTTGGCGATCATGTCAAGACAGACCCCGCCCGACGCTTCCACTATCGCGTCCCCGTTGATCATCTTAACCGCTTTAACCATATCTTCGCAGTTCATGTTATCCAGCATGATCGTATCGACGTTGGTTTCTAACACATCTTTTAATAGTTGTAAATTGTCCACTTCGATTTCGATTTGGATGGTGTGCGAAATCGCTTGTCTCAGCGCATGGATCGTCTCTTTAACGCTTTTTCCCTGTTGTTTTAGGATGGATAGGTGATTATCCTTGATGAGGATGCTCTCGGAGAGATTGTTTCGGTGATTAAATCCGCCTCCGACCCTGACGGCGTAACGCTCCAGATATCTAAGGCCCGGCGTGGTTTTTCTCGTATCGGTGATTCGAACCTTGTCTGATACCTGATTTGCGGCTTTAACGAACTTGTGGGTTTGAGTCGCAATGCCACTTAAGCGCTGCATAAAATTCAGGGCGATTCTCTCGGCCTTGAGGATGGATAGCGCGCTGCCTGAAACTTTGATAACCGGAGTCATTTTCGGAAGGTACTGTCCGTCTTTTTGTAAAGGTTCCCACTTGATGTCCGGGTCGATGATCTTGAAAACTTTTTCGGCGATATGGATACCGGCGATAACGCCTTCTTCCTTCAGGACGACCAGGAGTTCGCACTTGATTTCAGGCGGGATCAATGTTTCTGAAGTCAGATCCCCCCAAGCCAGATCTTCCTCGATGGCGGTATCGATAATGTTATTAATAAGACGCTCTTCCATAATTTGTATTATTTGAAAATTGTAATTGATATTCCTGTAAGATCGATTTTTTAATCGAATACTGGTATTCTTTTCTGAGAAAGGGATAATCTTCCCGGAAATGACAGCCACGGCTTTCCTTTCTTTGCAGAGCGGACTCGACCAGAAGCCTGGAGAGGAGCTTCATCGAATAAAGCTCAAATCTTTCAGGGGAGAATTCCCCGTCAAAAAACAAAGGCGTATGACTTAATTGCTCGTTGGCCGATTCCAGGGTCAGCTTGTTTCTGATCAGCCCGGCTTTTTCCCACATCAGCTTTTGCAGCTCAGTGAAACTCAGACTGCTTTCCCAGGATTGGTTGACGAGTTGCTCTCGGTTCTTCAGGGGCAGCTCCTTGGGAAGTATCGCCGGACAGTTCCAGGCGGCGCTGATTTGGTTCCTGTCGTTGGCGATAGCTTCTGCAACCCGGATCGAAAATACGGCTGCCTCCAAAAGGGAGTTGCTGGCCAGCCGATTCGCTCCGTGGACACCGGTTCTGGCCGCTTCACCGATAACATAGAGCCCTCCAACCGTGCTTCTTCCCCAAAGATCGGTCGAGACACCGCCGATCATATAGTGAGCGACCGGATTAACCGGAATCATCTCCTTTGTGATGTCGATGCCCAGCTTCAGGCAATTCTCATAAATAGTGGGGAACCGGTTGGTCAGGCGATTCTTGTCCAGATGAGTGGTATCTAAATACACCTGATTATCCTGAGTCAGGGAAAGTTCATGCACGATCGCCCTGGAGACGATATCCCTTGGCGCGAGATCTTTTAAGGGGTGAATCTCCCGCATGATGGGTTTGCCGTTTTTGTTTTTAATGGTGGCGCCTTCTCCTCTGAGAGCCTCGGTGATTAATAACACCGGCTGATCCTTCAGACAGAGAGCCGTCGGGTGAAACTGGAAGAACTCCAAATCCTCTAGCTCGGCGCCGGCCTGATAAGCCAGGATCAATCCCTCTCCCGTGGCGGTTTTGACGTTGCTGGTATACTGAAATACATTTCCGGCACCGCCGGTGGCCAGGACGATTTGACTCGAATCAAGCGTTTTAAAACCCCTCTGGGGATGATAGTACCTAACCGCCTTAGTAAAACCGTCCTCGACGATGATCTCGGTGGCCTGGCAATTTTCCAGGATTTCGATTTGAGGATGATTCTGGATTTTCTGGGTCAGGGTTCTTTGAATTTCCGCGCCTGTGGCGTCACCTCCGGCGTGCAGGATACGCGGCAGGCTGTGGGCGCCTTCGAGTCCCAGCATATAATTGCCGTTTTCTTCACGGTCAAACAGGGTTCCCAGTTCGATCAGCTTCATGACCGCGTCTCTGCTTTTTGAGGCCAGGATTTCGACGGCCGCGATATCGCTTAGACCGCAACCGGTGAGCAGGGTGTCTTTGATATGCAACTCAGCCGAATCGGCCTGGCTCCAGACGGCTGCGATTCCTCCTTGAGAGCGTTGGGTGTTGGTGTTTTCAAGACTGGTTTTGGTCAAAAGAATGACCGGCATATACTCGGAAGCCAGATTGGCGCAGAGTAAACCGGCCAAACCGCTCCCGATGATCACCAGGGGCTCTTCTTGATTGGGATTTGTTGGGATCATTTCAGCTTAGCTCGAACATCCGGTCGATGGCGACTTTAGCCAGTTTCTTTGTCTCTGGCGGAACGGTGATCTGGTTTGGGATGTTTCCATCCAAAAGCTGATCCAAAACCCAAAGGACATTGGCCGGATGGATGCGGTACATGGTCGAGCAGACGCAGACATTGGGATTAAGAATGTCAATCAGTTTGCCATCTTTTTTAAAATGTTCTTTGGCAAGACGGTTCACCAGATTGATCTCGGTACCCACAGCCCAGCTCGAGCCCGGTTTTGACTCGGATATTTTTTGAATGATCTGGCTGGTCGAACCGGAATAATCCGACATGGCTACGATTTCCTCGGGGCACTCTGGATGAACGATGACCTTCGTATCGGGCCTGCGGGCTCTCGCATCGCTGATGTGCTGGGGCGTGAATCTGCAATGAACCGAACAGTAGCCGTCCCACAGGATGATCGACGCTTTTTCGATCGTCTCGTTTTTTAGACCCCCATCCTCTTTGGCTCGTTCCCACATGCTGATTTGATCGGCCGGGACACCCAGTGCTTTGGCGCTGTTTCTTCCCAGATGCTGGTCAGGGAAAAACAAGACTTTTTTGTTCTGCTTGAAGGCCCAGGTCAATATCTTTTGGGCGTTGGCTGAGGTACAGACGGTTCCGCCGTGCTTGCCGCAGAAGGCTTTAAGACTGGCGGTTGAATTGATGTAGGTGATGGGAAGCAGTTTTTCCGAGCCGACCAGATCAGACAGATAGTCCCAGCAATCCTCGATGCTGTCGATGTCGGCCATGTCGGCCATAGAACAGCCCGCCGTCAGGTTCGGCAAAATGGCCGCCTGTCCGTCGCTGGTGATGATGTCCGCGCTTTCGACCATGAAATGAACACCGCAAAAAACGATATATTTGGCCTTGGTCTTGGCGGCCTGCCTTGCCAAATAAAGGGAATCGCCTGAAATATCGCTAAACCAAAAGGTGTCGTCCTGCTGATAGTGATGACAGAGAATCAAGAGGTCATCGCCCAGTCTCTTTTTGGCTTCGGCTCCCCTTTGGCGTAATTCCTCAAGGGGCATACGGTAGTAGCGCGCCGGGATATCTTCCTGGAGAAACAGATCGGCGGGGTTCGCATTGGGGCCGTCTCCGGTCGCCGTTTGAGTGTGGATCGGTATGTTCTGGTTCACTTATTAAACCTGCTTTAGATTTTTCATGTTTGCTTGATTAAGCTTGCATAATCGCATAAATGCGGATCAGCGACCCGTAAATTAATTGTCAAAACTGAGGCAGATCATTGTTAGGATAAAAAACAGGCTTAAATCCCTAAAGCGGTGACATTGAATGGTCATCTGGATGATCTCATCAAGACTAATTTACAAGCGACATGGTATCAACAGGTTAAAAAGCTGTCGTTAATGCTTCGCGACCATATTGATAATTTACTATCCGATTAGATTAAAATCGAGAAGCGAAAAGATTGGCTAAGGTTGTTATTAAACCAAAAACATTCAACTTTATTGACAAAAAAAGGGTTTATTTGTCAAGATGACGTGAAAAACAACAACCCTGTTTGAAGCTGCGAGCCATCGGGTTTGATTCGCTCGGGGGGTAAATGACGGGGTAGACGATTATCCGATGAGAGTGTTGCTTACAGGTGTTGGTGGACAGATCGGCTCCCAACTTAAGAAGGACTTAGGAGGTTTATTGGAGGTGATCGGCACCACGTCCAGGACGATGAACCTGCTGGACGCAGAGGCGATTAGGGGAACCATCAACAAGATCAGACCGGATCTGATCATCAACGCCGCGGCCTACACCAAGGTGGATCAGGCTGAAGCGGATCACGAGGTGGCCATGAAAATTAACGGAATGGCTCCGGGAGTTCTGGCTGAATGTGCGAAAATGAGGGGTATTCCCCTGATTCATATCTCGACGGACTATGTTTTTGATGGGAATCAAGAGAGCCCCTACAAGGAAGATGACCCGGTGAATCCACTGAGTGTTTACGGGAAGAGTAAATTGTTGGGAGAGCGGGAAATAGTCAAGGTCGATGGCGAGCATTTGATTTTCAGAACTTCCTGGATTTACGGGGAACAAGGACATAATTTCTATAACACGATCAGAAAGCTCTTAGCCGAAAAAGACGAAATCAGGGTTGTTAGTGATCAGATCGGCGCGCCGACCAGTAGTCTTTATTTTAGCCGGGTCATCAAAAAAATCATCGTGATGGTTTTTATTAAACGGCAATTCCCCATTAAGGAAGTCAAAGGGATTTATCATATCACCTGCGGAGGCCGTGGGAGTTGGTATGATTTCGCGAGCGAGATATTAAAATCCGTCAAGGAAAAGCAGCCTTGTGACTGTGGACTTCTCCCACTTCAGACCCGCGACTATCAAACAGCGGCGCTAAGACCCCTGTTTTCCGTGCTGGACAATCAAAAGGCATCCCAAGTCTTTTCGATTAAGCAAACCGACTGGAGAGACTCATTTGACGAGATCGTCCGCGGGGGTGAATCCGGGTAACTGATTTTAAAAAAAGTTTATTTTAAATGAAAGGAATCATACTGGCCGGCGGGTCAGGTACAAGGCTATAACCCGCAACCCAGGTCATCAGCCTTTCGTACGCCGAACAGGAAAAACCCGAAGGTCTGGCGCAGGCCTTTATCGTCGCGGAGTAATTTCAAAGCTGTTCGCCGTCCTGCCTGATTTTGGGTGATAATATCTTTTTACGGCCAAGGTTTTAGCGACACCCTAAAGCAGGCGGCCCTTTTGACAAAGGGAGTCCTGAGTTATCTAAAAGAAACAAACCTGCGGGTGATTAAATTGGGACGGGGAGTGACTTGGCTCGAAACCGGGACTCTCGATACACTTCTTCAGGCGAGGAATTTTATCCGGAGCATCATCGAAAGACAGAGTCAGCAGGTCGGCTGTATCGAGGAAGTGGCTTTCGAGGAAGGCTTTATTGGTAAAGAACAACTGCTAAATAGGCGGAAGCTTATGAGAAAACCCAGTACGAACTCTATATTGAGGAATCTTGTCCATGAGTAATCAGCTGAGAGCTGAGAAAATCCCAATCCCCGGAGTTTTGATCTTTAGTCCGGCGGTCTTTAAGGATGACCGGGGTTTTTTCATGGAGTCCTACAACCGGAAAAATTATAGCCTGCTTGGTCTTGATTGTGAATTTGTCCAGGATAACCACTCCAGCTCAAAGGCCGGTACAGTCCGAGGACTCCATTTTCAGCTGGAGCGGCCACAAGGCAAGCTGGTCCGCGTCATTCAGGGCGCGATTTTGGATGTGGTGGTCGATATCCGGAAAAACTCGCCCACTTTCGGCCAATGGGACTCAATCGAAATTTCCCAAAACAACAAAAAGCAGATATGGATTCCTCCCGGACTCGCGCATGGTTTTAGCGTGTTGAGTTCAGAGGCTGAAGTTTTGTATAAAACTACCGACTATTATTATCCGGCCGGCGAAAGGGGGATTCGTTTTGATGATCCGCAACTTAATATCAATTGGCGGACTTCTCAGCCCCTACTTTCAGCCAAGGATTTGAGGCTGCCCCTGTTACAGGATATTATGGCTGAGCTGCCTGAGTAAAAAGCTTAACCGCTAAGCGCGGTTAACTGGAAAAGCCGATGTTGTTAAGGATTTTAGTGGCTGACTGGTTTACCCTGTCGGCTTTTGAATCGCCGCGGCTTTGGTCTGATTGCGGCGTTTCTGAGGCGACCGGTTTGGGCAGGATGAATTCATGGTTGGGACTGAAAAGGTAGTCGTTCATGACATCCTCGACCGTTAATAGCTGGTACAAGTTGTTTGGGAGCTTGTTGGTCGTTTCTTTCAGGCGGTCGGTCGTATGCCCGCAAGTCCAGGTCTTGTAATTCTTCATGTGGGTACAAAGACAGGTTTTGTCTTTAACCGAGATGGGTCCGGTCGGGTTTTTTGCCCTTTCCTCGTAATAAGCGCTTATATAGGAACAATCCCCGTTGCCATCGAGTAAATAGCCGATGGATTCGCAGTTTGGCTGGATGCCGGCATTAATGCAGGGGCTGTTATCGAGCATCCTCATTGGATAACCCGTCGGGGATAGGTTGTTGACCACGATATTTTTCTTCTCGGCCTTGAAGTATTCCTGTTTCGCCTCGAAAGGAATTCCGCTTTCTTCGGTGACGGTAAATCGATTGGCCACCTGGATCGCCTGAGCCCCGAGCTGGATCATTTCGGTGGCATCGGCTCCCGTAAAGATTCCCCCCGCCGGGATGATCGGGATAGGCAGTTTCTCCTTCCTTACAAACCCGATGATTTCTTTGGTGATTTCCTTTAAATCGTACTTAAACCAATTATCAACATGAAAACCCAGATGTCCTCCGGCCAGCGGCCCTTCTACCACGACGAAATCGGGCAGTCTCCTTAATTTTACGGTCTTCTTCAAAAACAGCTTTAAGGCTCTGAGCGATGAGACGATGATACCCAGCTTCGCGTCCCTAAAGCGCTTGTGGTCGGCCATCAGAGAAAAAGAACTCAAATGGAGACCGGCGCTGAGTGAAATCCCATCGATACCGGCGTCAAGGGCCCCCGTCAGTCTGGCACTGAGGGTTTCTTTGGGATTGTTCATGGTGAGCTTTTCCATGATGTTAATGAAAATGGAACCCTTGCCCTTTTTGGCCTCCATCGTTTTACTGGCTAATATCTTTGTCGCCTCAAGAACCGCGCCGAGGTCAAACTGTTCCATTGCCTTGTTGTTGTTATCTGAGTACTGCTTGTATTTCGCGAACCGGGTTTTTATAAAATTGGTTTTGTAGTGGCGGTCCGTAACAGCTCCTGACAAGGCATCGGAAATATGGCCTATCCCGCCGAGTCTGGCGACTTCAAGGGCCATTTTGGATGTGGAAATATCGCAACCCATACCCCCGACCATGATGGGTACCAGTTCTTCACCGCCGATAATCAAACGATGGTCATTTAATCTTTTCATCTTCTGTCATGTTTTTTAGGCGGAAACTGTTTTCCTGATCCCTTTTAACTATACCGGACTTTGTTTTTAGGCATTCGATACAGCTTAATTCCTGAATTTTGGATTGGGATTAAAATTTTCTCGTTTACAAAGGGCAAGCCACCTGCTTGAAAACGATCACCCCTTTGAAAAATTAATTATATCTATGTCAATCTTTATTAGAACCTTATTTTTTTAATTTGTAAACTGCATAATCATACAAGAAATAAATTGAGATATAAAGTAAAGCTGTGGACAAATGATCAATTTATTCTTTTTTGCTTTCAATATATAATGTAAAAAGCTACTTTGATATTTCAAAAGCTCGAAATATCCAATTTCAATCCTTTCAAATTTTTACGATGTCAAAAAATACCAGCTATAAAAATCTTCTGGAACTTGATCGGCTTTGCATCAACAGTATCCGTTTTTTGTCGGTTGACGCTATTCAGAAAGCGAATTCGGGTCACCCCGGACTACCCATGGGCTTTGCCCCAGTAATCTATCAGCTTTTTACCCGACACCTGAGGTTCAATCCCAGGAATCCGAAGTGGCTTAACCGCGACCGCTTTATCCTTTCGGCGGGTCATGGGAGCGCGCTGCTCTATTCGATGCTACATCTTTGCGGCTACGATATCAGCCTGGATGACTTGAAATCGGTTCGACAGTTGGACAGCGTCACACCCGGACACCCTGAGTACGGTCACACTCCAGGCGTTGAGGTGACTACCGGGCCGCTGGGACAAGGAATCGCGTCCGCGGTGGGGATGGCGATCGCCGGCAAATATCAAGGCGCTTATTTCAACAAAAAGGATCACTCTCTTTTTGATTATAAAATCTACGCGGTGGCCGGAGACGGCTGTCTTCAGGAAGGAGTCAGCTCAGAGGCCTGTTCTCTGGCGGGGCACTTGGGGCTGGAGAACCTGATCGTGCTTTATGACGATAATCAAATCACGATCGATGGTGGAACCGAGATCAGTTTCAGCGAGGATGTCAAGAAACGCTTTGAGGCTTACGGCTGGTTTGTTCAGGAGGTATCCGGAGACGGGCATGATCTGGAGAAAATCGATAAGGCGATTATAAACGCTAAAACGCAGACACAAAAACCCAGTCTGATTAAAATCAGTTCGGTTATCGGTTATGGAAGTCCGAACAAACAGGGAACATCGGGCGTTCATGGTTCGCCGCTGGGAGCAGATGAGATCAGGCTGACGAAAAAGAGTCTGGGCTGGGATTATGAAGAGTCTTTCTTTGTGCCGCCAACGGCCAGGGAGTACTTCCAGGCCACTGGAGAAAAGGGCGTGGCAGCGGAAGCTTCCTGGGACGATTTGCTGAAACAATACTGCCGGCGGTATGACAAAGAGGGCGCGGAGTTGACCTTGGCGATGAAAAACGAGCTTCCTTTTGACCTGGATGAGTTAACGGGATCCCTTAAGTCGGAAAAACCCATTGCCACAAGGTCCGCTTCGGGAAAGATTCTGGATTGCCTGATGCCGAAACTGCCATTTGTTTTTGGAGGGTCGGCTGATCTGACGCCATCGAACAATACCTTTTTTTCAGGTGCCGAGTCCTTTCAAAAAAACAATCCCCTGGGCAGATACATTCATTACGGCGTACGTGAACACGCGATGGGCGCGATCATAAACGGGATTTCAATCAGCGGGATCACCCGTGCTTACGGGGGAACTTTTTTATGCTTTTCGGATTACATGTTGCCGGCTCTCAGAGTGGCGGCACTTTCAGGCTATCCCAGCGTCTTTGTGTTTACCCACGACAGCATTGGCCTGGGAGAGGACGGTCCGACCCATCAGCCTGTCGAGCAGTTATCATATCTAAGGGCGATGCCGGGGTTGACCTTGATCCGTCCAGCGGATTTCGACGAGACACTGGAGGCCTGGAAATATATTCTTAGAAACAAGGATAAGCCCATTGCTCTGGCGTTGACCCGACAGGCTCTTCCGGTTTATGACCGCTCGGTTTATCCCTCTGCGGCCAATCTTAAAAAGGGCGCCTACTCTCTGGTTCAAAAAGAGCGGGCCAGCTTGCTGTTGATCGCCTCAGGCTCAGAGGTTTCCATCGCGATGGAGGCTCATGAAAAACTGGCTCAATCGGGAATTATCTCCAATGTCGTCAGTGTTCCGTCCCTAGAGCTTTTCGAGGAACAGCCGCAGGACTATAGAGATCAAGTCTTGTCACCGGGGATTAAGAACCGGATCGTGATTGAGGCGGGCATCAGACGAGGCTGGGAAGGTGTTATGGGCGAAAAGGGCCTGTTTTTTGGGATGAAGGGCTTTGGAGCTTCCGCTCCGGCTGGAGATCTTTTTGAGAAATTTGGCATCACGGTCAGCGAAGTTTTAACCGCGGCCAAAAAGCTCGTCAAAGGATAAAGTTTGCACATAAATGAATATTCCTATTTCCCTCATTACATTATATTGTTTGGCAAGGTATCTCGGACGAAAAAATAATCTTTCGAGAAGAAGACAAATATTGATCATAGCGGGGGCGCTTCTTCCGCTACTTGATTTTTTGGTTTTGATGATAAGGGGGGTGGAGGCGTATCATTACGGGGAACTATATTTCAGTAGCTTTTTCTATCAAGGTTTTGGCTGGCTGGTTATCGCTTTTTTTTATTGGTCTTATACCAAACAAATCAAAAATTCCCTGGAATTTATTTTACCCCTCGCCGGATTGTCTTGGTATTTTCTTTTCGCACTTTTATCGACCGAGGCACCCCCCTTTTTCGCGCCGTTATCCCTCAGCCGCTTTCATCTCGACTGGGTCAAATCCGGTTATCTGATTCCTTTTATATTAGTCGTTTTAGTCTTATTCTCATATAATTGGGTCAAGATGTCCCGGAAAAACCTGAGAATTCTGGCTTTGGGCGTCGTCGCTTTTTATGTTGTTGTCTCTGGTTTGATGCGGCTGACGGTTTTTAGTTCTATAAGCGAGGAATTAAAGCAATCGAAAAAATTATCGATTCAGCCCACCAGCCATGTGCCAATTTTTTGGGATGTCACGGCTTATGAAAATGGCAGGTACAGAACTGTCGAATACCGGCTTTTTTTGGGGGCAAGCGAGGAAAAAAATGTCCAGGGAGTTAATGACCTTGAGCTTTTGCAGAGTGTATTGATCGATCCTGAGATCAATCGATATTATTACTCCTTCCAAAATCCATTGGTCAAAGCGGAGATCCTGAATGAGCAATTATCAGTCGAAATCTCAGAATTGATACCTCTTCAGGAAATCTATTGGGTAAATAAACTCAGTTTTATTAAGAATCAACAGAGTAGGCTTGTTGAAAAAAAGATTCATTTAAGTTTATTAAACTGGGAAATCAACTAGGTGATTTTATTCTAAATGTTTTTTTGGTCCGCTAGTGTATCAAGTGGTTTTCGCCTTAATCTTTGGTTTTCGAAAACCCGACTGGATTTTAATAAAATTATTTCAAACCGGTTATTGTGAAACGATTTTTTCAGCTAATTTTTGTGTTGTCGCTTCTTTTGTCTCAGCTTTTATTGATCAGCTGCGCCAAACACCAAAAGACAACGGTCGAAAAAGAGATATCCGGGCCCAGCTCTTTCGAGTTCCTGGGAATGGAGATGGACGAGGACGTTGAGGAGATTATAGAGTTTTCCGAAGCTGGGAATTTTGATTTGGCGTTTAAAAAACTCGATGAGCTGAAGTTAAAGAATAAAGACGCTGTGTTGCTACACCTTTTAAGGGCGAACTTGCTATACGACCAGGGTCAAGAGCAAGCCGCCCTTGATTATTTAACCGATCAGATCCAAAAAAATCCGGATAATCCGGATTATGTTTTTATAAGGGGTTTGTTTCTGCAAGATCAGGGCTATATCTTATCGGCCAAGAAAGACTATTTAACGACCTATAAGCTTCAGCCCTCGCCAAAGATCCAGGTTTTAATCAAACTGGCTCAGATCGAAATCGCCGATAATCATTTGAAGTCTGCGTTGGGATTCTTAAAGCAGGCAATCGAACTGGAGCCGTTGAATGGGGATCTTTGGTATCAAATGGGCAAGCTTGAGCTGAAGCTTTTGGATGTCTTAGGCGCCAAGCTATCGGTAGAAAAAGCGCTGAAGTTGGATGATGATGTCGATTCCCACCAGTTATATATAGAAATCTTATCTTTTTTGAAGGAATCGGATCTTTTGGAGAGGCAACTTGTCTTAAGCTACCAGAAATTTCCGGATAATGTGCTTATCGCGTTGAAATACTCGACTTTGTTGATGGAAAAAAATCAGTTACAAAAGGCCAAGTCGGTTTTAAACCAAGCCATAGCGCTAAATGGAGACGAACATAAACTTTATTTTCAAATGGCGACGATATTGGCCACGGAAAAGGACTTTGAGGGAGCGGCCCATTTTTTTCAGGAAGGTTTGAAGTTGAGTCCGGAATCGACGTGGGCCAAGGTTCAAGTCGCCAAAATTTATTTTCAATTGCGGCAGTATTCTCTGGCGGTCGCCTTTCTGAATCAGGCCAGAATGGAGGACACGACCGATATTTTTGTCTATGAGGCTCTGGCGAAATTTTACAATCAACAAGGCGATACCTTCGAGGCGGAGAGAATCATCATCGAGGGGCTGTGGATAGAGCCGGGAAACCCTACGCTACTCCTGGAGTACGCCAATCTTCTGATCAAAAGAGCCAATTATACAGAAGCGATCAAGTCCTATAAGAAAGTTCTAGAAATCGATCAGCAAAATTATTTTGTCCTGGGAAGGCTTGGCAATCTTTACCGGATAACCGGACAGTTTGACGAGGCTGAGAAAGCCTTGAGCAAAGCGATGGAGAGTAATCCCGATGTTGTTTGGGTTAAGGGGCATCACATCGAACTGTCTATTGAGCTTGAAAAGTGGCAACAGGCCCTGATTGAATTGGACGAAGTGATTAAAAAGAATCCGGATGACTTTTGGGCTTATGCCCAGAAGGCTTTTGTGCTTCATAAGATATCAAAAGACGAAAAGGCACTGGCAGCCGTCGATATGGCTTTGAAAAGAAAGCCTTTTTCAAACTGGATCATCGAGATAAAGTCTCAAATCCTGGAAAGTCTCGGAAGATACGAAGAATCGGAGAAGGGTTATCTTCAGATACTCAAGGATTACCCGGAAAACTCTTTGATTTATAACAAACTCGCCTTCGTTCAGCTTAACTTTGATCCGAAAAAAGCCCTTGAATCCATCGAGGCTTCGATGAGATTTGAGGATTATGATATCAGCACCCTTGAGCTTTATTTATACCTGACCAAGCAAAGCGCAGTTTACTGGGGATTTGAGAAAAACTCCCAGGAAGAAAGGATACTGGGCTTGATTCTCAAAAAAAGATTTGTCGAAGCTGAAGTCCAACTGTCTAAGCTAAAAAAAAGCGTTAAAAACCATCTATTGACTTATTTTAATAAGTATTTCCAGAAAGGTAACAAGACCAGACTTGAGCTGCCCTTCTCGGTCCCAAAAGATGTCAACTCGTCTTGGGTGGCTTTTTATCTCGGGATGAATGAAATCAATAGGAAAAATGGGGAAAAAGCTTTAGGCTATTTTCACCGGGCATTAGCTCTCTCGCCTGATAATTACTGGGTGAAGGTCAAACTCGCCTATGTTTATGAACTTTTAGCCGAGCATAAAAAAGCGGTTGGGTACCTGCGGGAGTATCTGGCGAAAAAACCCGATAGCCTCTGGGCGGAGCTGAAACTTGCCTTGAATTATGACCTCGCTAAGGAGCCGAGTTCAGCGGAGAAGGTTTATCTGGGAATACTCAAAAGAAGACCTGACGAACATCTGGCTTTAAACAATCTGGCTTGGCTTTATTTGACCGCTGAAGACAAGGCGCTTAAAAAAACCGATGATGCCCTCGAGCTTTCATTAAGGGCGGTCGCTATTAGCGCATCTTCGGCCAATCTGGATACTCTGGCTGAAGCCTATTTCCAGAAAAAGGAATATCAGAAAGCCTTAAAGATCATCGAAAGAGCCCTGGATCAGGATAGGAAAAGTCTGGATTATTTCAAGAAGCAAAAAAAGAAGATTTCCAAAGCACTAGAAGAGATCAACAGAAATAAGGACTGACCCGCCGGGCAAAATGAATCAATACTGGATGATTCCGACTCTAAAACCGTAAAACCAATCCACAAAGCGCTTCACGTTATCCCCTTTATAGATAAATCCATGCTGGGGGCAAAGAAAATCGATTTCCATCTGGGAGACTCTCTCGCACCACTGGTTTTTATGCTCGTTGGAGCTGAACCAGCGTCGGTGAAACCCTTCGATGAAAGGGAGATGGTCCTCGAATTTTTCAACGAAGGCCTGTTTTCTCCCATCGGGTATGATTGCGCCTCCCACGTCACCTGTAAACAGTATCTTCGCCTGGGGATCATATAGATGAAAATTGCCTGACGAATGCAAGTAGTGGGCGGGAAGAACCTGCAGGGGTAGCGAGTTGAGGTCCACGATGGTTCCTTCGTCGGGGATCAGGTCAAAATTTTCCTTGGTTCCCCCGAAATGCAACATAAAACCGAGCCAGATTTTCGACAGGTAGACCTTTAACTCCGGCTTGATTTGGAGCCATAAGGCGATGGACGAAAAAATATCGG
>JAOUME010000200.1 GCA_029881655.1 Deltaproteobacteria bacterium
TCATGCCGGTTATTTTGGCTGAAAAAACAAAACGCCGTTTGAATAAAGCTTAATTGAATTGGTATTCTAGTTTTGCGTATTATATAGTAAATTTTTGCTTTCGGTCGTTTTGATATTTCAGGGCAGGGTAGTATAAATCAAATTTTCGGGATATTTTAACGCTAAATGTCTCAGTGGATCAAACAGCGTTTGAAATAATAAACGCCATCTGTTAAAAAGGTCTTATTGAAGGATGAGTCTATTTTAAGCCGAAATATCAGAAGATTAAGATAATTTTATCGGGCTCGCGTTTTCGCTCGGATTCAATCGGGTGACTCTTTTATGAATCAATTGAAATAGGGCGATAAAAAAAAATAAAAAATACTTGACTTAATCCGGCCTGAGAAGTAATTTTTCCCAATCGATCATTGAGTATTCAGTGCGAAAAAAGGATTTTTTTTCTTGTTTTTTAATTTTTTCAGCTTGTTAGGAGGGGTTGAAAGAAAATTGAAAGAAAAAAATGATTTTTTTAGCTGATTTTCAAACTTTATGGAGGGAATTAATATGATGAAGATTAAAAGTTTTAAATTGAACCTGGTTTGGATCGCGCTGATTTGCAGCGTGAGTCTGGTGGCCGTCGGCTGTAAGAAAGACGAAAAAAAAGATCCAGTACCAACACCAACAGTCACCCACACGTTTACTAAAGACGTATTGCCACTCTTTACGACAGCCGACGCTTTCGTAAAAGGCGGAGCGGCTTGCGACTCTTGCCACTTCGGTATCGACGCCGGTAGCGCGCACGAGATGGATATGACTTCATACGCCGGAATCATCGCGGGCGCGGATTCTTTAGAGGCTCCTCCGGGCGTATCTCTTTTGGGTCAGGCTACTGTAGGCGATCCTGCTACTGTCGCGCCTGATTGGGGCAAAAGCAAGATGAAAGAGCGTCTGAGAAACAACAGGATGCCCGCTATGACATGGACCGCCGCCAATATCGCCAACCGCGATACCCTGGCTGGTGACATGGTTGCCGCCTGGGTTACAGCCGGCGCTACGGACGCGACTTTCGACGCGACCTTTAATGTCAAAACCGTATTGAACCTGTTTAACACCGACAATGCCTTCTTTGATGGCGGAGCGGCTTGTAGTTCTTGCCACTTCGGTATCGACGCCGGTAGCGCGCACGAGATGGACATGAGTACTTACGCCGGAATCATCGCGGGCGCGGATTCTTTAGAGGCTCCTCCGGGCGTATCTATCCTGGGTCAGGCGAGTGTTGGCGATCCCGCTACTGTCGCTGTTAACTGGGGCAAAAGCAAGATGAAAGAGCGTCTGAGAAACAACAGAATGCCTCCCGGCGCCTGGACCGCCGCTAACATGAGCAACCGAGACACTTTGCAGGGTGGAGTGATCGAGTCCTGGATCGAAGCCGGCGCTCCTGATACAGGAACGACTTTTACCTGTACCGCGGCTCAAGGCTGTACCGCTACTTTAGCTGGCGCGGTTGGAGGTGATACCTCAGATGATATCGCAACAACTTATGATTACTCTGATGTTCAAACTCTTTTCTCTTCAGCTGACGCCGTCGTTGTAGGCGGAGCGGCTTGTGATTCCTGTCACTTCGGAATTAGCGCCAGCAGCGCGCATGAGATGGATTTGAGTACTTACGCCGGTGTTCTTGCAGGCGCGGATTCTTTAGAGGCTCCTCCGGGCGTATCTATTTTGGGTCAGTCTGAGCCAACAACTGATGTTGTTAGCTTCCCGCCAAACTGGGGAACAAGCAAGATGAAAGGCCGCTTGAGAAACAACAGGATGCCAGCCATGGATTGGACCACAGCTGATATCGCCAACCGCGACAGTATGGCTGGTGATATGGTCGCAGCCTGGGTCACAGCAGGTGCTCCAAACGGTGACTTCACTGTTTCTTTGGATTTCACCAATGACATCCTGCCTCTCTTTACGACCGCTGACGCTTTCTTTAAAGGCGGCGCGGCTTGTAGCTCTTGTCACAGCGGAGTCTCCGCCAGCAGCGCGCACGAGATGGGTATGGCTACTTACGCCGATATCATCGCGGGCGCGGATTCTTTAGAGGCTCCTCCGGGCGTATCTATCCTGGGTCAGGCAGCCGTTGGCAATCCCGCTACCGAGCCGGTTGACTGGGCCAAAAGCAAGCTGAAAGGCAGACTGAGAAACAACAGAATGCCTCCAGGCGCATGGAATCCTAGCGATGCCACTAACCGTGACACTACCGAGATCAAGATTGTTGGCGATTGGATCACAGCCGGAGCGCCTGACGGTGCTTTCGACTGCCCAAGCTGTCCGTAATATTTGATTTGGGTTGAAGACGATCCGGCCCGCTTATCGGGCCGGGTTTTAAGACGAGTACAATATGAAAAACCTCCTCCTTCAAAAAGGGAGGGGGTTTTTTTTTGCCCGCACGAAAAGGGCGGTTTAAGTTTAACAACAAACAGATTTAAAAAAAATGAATAAAAACTCAATTATTACCATCGTCGTGGCGCTTTTAATCGGATTGGCGATCGGTTACGGAGTCAATCAATTCTCAGGCGATGACGGAAAAGATGCTGGTTCCGGATCGATCCAGGCGAGAAACTCTCAGGCGGGCTATCAGCATAAAACCAGTCAAAATAACCGCGAAATCTCTCAAAACCAAGCAGAGGCACAAGAGGCCATTAATCGAAAAAACAGCGTACCCCAGCAAAAAACGATCAAAAAAGGCAATCTGGTAATGGAAAACGTTTCAGCCAATCCGGGCCGATCCTTTTTCCCTTATTTTAATGAGGATAAAAACGAACAACTCTACATCAATTGGATCGAGGTGTTTGATCCCGAACTGGGAATACAGATCAAGAAGGTCGTATCCGGAGGACTAGAGGATCTCAGCCCCAAAAAGGGTGAGGGACAGATCGTCAAACTCGGTCTCATGCAGTTCGACTCTAAGAACAACCTGCACCTGATATCGAGGATGAGCGTCAACAAAAAGACCAATCTCTATTACAGCCAAAACAAAAACGGCAAATGGAGCGAACCGCAAGCCATCACGACCAATATGAACAACGCGGCGGGGCCCAGCTTCATGATCGACAAACAGGACCGACTGCACCTCGTATGGTATGATGTCGATGGTCATTCGGCCGTGATCTACTACAGCCAAAACAAAAACGGCAAATGGAGCCCGCCGGTAAGAGTCAACGCGGAAAAAATCGGCTCAACCTTCTGGTTCCCTAAGGCCACAATGGATCAAAAGGGCCAGATTCACCTGGTTTATCAGGAAATCGGCTCCCATCGACAGGGCATCTACTATCAGAAAAGAGATACCAAAGGAAAATGGAGCGAGATGGTCAAGGTGACCGGAGAACTTGCAAATCCCAGAAACCCGATGGCACTTATCGATTCAAAGGGAAAGGTCCATATCTTTAGCTCTTCCGGTAACTATAAGGATCATGATATCTACTACACCTATCAGGAAAAGGGCAAATGGGTTACTCCTGTTAACCTGACCCATTCGGGCGAGATCACCCGCTCCTACAGCGCGGTCGTCGACGGGAACGACAAGATTCATCTTGTTTGGAGCGATCCAAAGGGAAAGGGAGCTAATCTCTATTACATCAACAACGCCAGCGGAGACTGGTCTGAAGCCCTTGACCTGACCGATACCGAAGGGATGTCGGAATCCCCCTTTTTATTCATCGACGCGAAGAAAAAACTCCGTCTGATTTGGCATGAAAGGGCGAGCCTGACAGACTCAGACATCTATCAAACGATACTCAACTAATAAGACCATGAAAACAACAAAACTGATTATTATCATTTCATTGATCATCCTTGGGCTGGTAGCCTCTTCCTGTAAGGACGATAAAGCGACTCCAAGCGGCAATGATCCCATAACCGATACTCTGCCCGGAACTCCGCAGGACGTGGGCGAGATTTCCAATTCACTGCTCGTTTCATTTACCTGGACCGCGGCCGAGAATTCTCTCAATCCGGTAGAGAGCTATAACCTGCAGGTCGGAACGGCGGCCGGCAAGTCCGATATTTTTGACGATAATGTCGGCAACGTAACGACTTATGACGTCAGCGGCGATGAAGCGCAGACTTTATACGCCCGTGTTCAGGCGGTCTATACGGATACGAGCGCGAGTGCCTGGAGTGGTTGGAGTGACGGAATTCTGATCCAGGCCAGCAGTCCCTTGAGCCTGGCGTGGACTTATCAAACCGGGGATAAACTCAGAAAGGAGCCCGTTATTTTCGGCGATCTGGTTATTTTCACGTCGACCGACGACACGGTTTACGCTCTGGAACAGTCAACCGGGACCAAAAGGTGGAGTTACGCCATCGATACCAGTACCGATTTGAGAAGTTCGGTTTTTGTCCTAGGTGAAAACTCGTTATACGTGACATCAGTGGGTGGGTGGTATCATTCCA
>JAOUME010000201.1 GCA_029881655.1 Deltaproteobacteria bacterium
ACCGAGAAAATCCTGAAGGGGGAGATGAAGGGGCCCATGAGGCATGTGGTGGTTTTAAACGCGGGGTTTGCGATTTCAGCCTATGATGATTGTACCTTGAAAGAAGGATTCGATAAGGCCGAGCAGTTGATCGCAAGTCAATCGGGCTATGATAGGTTACAGAAACTAAAGGCTCTATCTAATTCCTTTAAGGTTTGATGCGGATGAACATCCTTGAAAAAATACTGTTGAATAAAAAAAATGAAATTGAGGAAAAACTCGGCGGTATGCTCCCCGATCAGCTTAGCAAAAACTCAAAAGATTTAAGGGTTCCGCTTGATTTAAAGTCGGCCTTGAAAAAAACCGGGCTTTCGGTTATCGCTGAGGTAAAAAAAGCCTCTCCCTCCAAAGGCTTGATCAGAGAGGACTTCCATCCGGTCAAAATTGCTGTTTCTTATGATCAAAATGGAGCGAGCGCCATTAGCGTCCTGACCGAGGAAGCGTTTTTTTTAGGTCACCCGGATTACTTAAGTCAAATTAAGAAGAAAGTGACGATTCCTGTTTTAAGGAAGGATTTTCTGATCGATGAAAGACAGATCCGGGAATCTTACGATATGGGGGCGGATGCGGTTCTGCTGATTGTGGCGGCACTTTCCGAAGACAGGCTGAAATCAATGACGCGGATTGCCAAAGAATTTGGGCTGTCCTGCCTGATCGAGGTTCACTCTGAGGAGGAACTTAATGTCGCGTTGAAATGTAAGGCTGAGATTATTGGGGTGAATAATCGCAATCTGATCACCTTCAAGACTGACCTTCAATGCTCAATTGACCTTGCGGGTAAGATTCCGGATAATCTGGTTAAAGTCAGCGAAAGCGGGATCAACCGATTTCAGGACTGCGAACTGTTATCAAAACATGGATTTGACGCGGTCCTGGTGGGGGAATCCCTGATGCGCCAGCCGAACCCGGGAAAAGCGATTCATTCTTTACTGCATTCCCCCGATGAAACAAACTAAGATAAAAATTTGCGGGATAACCCGGAAGGATCAGGCGATTGAAATCGCCGAAATGGGTATTGACGCTCTGGGATTCGTCATGTATCCGCCCTCTCCCCGTTATATTCCGACTGTCGAATTGAAGACCATCCTTTCGGTTCTGCCACCCTATACAACCACGGTGGGCGTTTTTGTCAACGATCCCCTGGATCAGGTTTATCAAACCATGAAAAGCACCGGACTTCATCTTGCGCAGCTTCATGGAGAAGAATCCCCCCAATACTGCAAAGAACTGACTTCCAGGGGCATCAACTGGCTCAAAGCTTTTCGGATCAAGGATCATATCGACAATGAAACCATCAAAAGCTATTCGAGCCGTTATATTCACCTGGATGCCTGGTCTGAAGAGGTCTATGGCGGAACCGGCGAGACCTTTGCCTGGGAGTTGGCTAAACAGTTATCTCAGGAGCATTCGCTGATCCTCTCTGGCGGAATCAATGAAGTCAATGCCAGGGAAGCGATCAATCAGCTTCATCCTTACGCCATCGATCTGTCTTCAAGTGTCGAGTCCTCACCGGGAATCAAATCCATCGAAAGGATCAGGGCATTGCTTATGGCCGTTCGACCTTAAGCGAGTGGGAATCGTAAACGGAATCTATATTGTGCGAATTAGATAGTTCCGTTTGGTTTTACAGGATGAAAAAAAGCTTTGCCATAAATAAGCAGAAGCGTTAAAATTCTAAACGACTTGGGGTGCTATATTGAGCTGAGAACAGACCCACTCACCTGATCTGGATAATGCCAGCGTAGGAATGTCAAACAACGCCTAAATGTCAAAACCATGCATAGTAGGTCTCTTCTCACACTGATTTTTCCGAATCGCCTCAATATTTTATTAAGCCAAAACCCATAAAAAACAAGCCCATGATCCTAAAGCTTAACGAGTTACCCTTCGAGTTTCAAGGTAAGACTCTCATCGAGTTGCTTGAAGAGGTATCGCTTTTGGATTTTAAGGGGATCGCGGTGGCGGTTAACGAGGAAGTCGTCGCGAAGAATAATTGGAAGCTGTTTGAATTGAAAGAAAACGATATGGTTATGATCATTAAACCCGCACAAGGTGGTTAATACAAATGGAAAACAAAGAGAAGACAACAACCTTCCCAAACGATAAGATCACGGTTGATCCCTTTCCCGGTTCCGAGAAAATCTATGTTCCAGGAGAAATTCACGATGTCAAGGTAGCAATGAGACAGGTCAATATAAAAAAAGAGTCGCCCCAGAAAAGCGGGGTAGTGCTCTATGATACCAGTGGGCCTTATACCGATCCTGAAAAAAAAGTGAATATCTATGACGGAATCGAAAAATTAAGAGAAGACTGGATCAGGGTGCGGCAGGACACCGAGGAGCTAAAAAATTTTAGTTCTGACTACGCGAACCAGAGACTCAATGACGCTTTATTAAACAAGATTCGTTTTCCGAAAACGCCACTGCCCAGAAAGGCCAAACCTGGCCAGATAGTAACCCAGATGCATTACGCCAGGAAAGGTATCATCACCCCTGAAATGGAATATGTCGCAATCAGGGAAAACCAGCAGATAGGGTTGATGCGCAAAAACGCGCCGGAAATTGCCAAGAATCATCCTGGACAAAGCTTCAGCGAGTATTTTCCCGAAGGCCTGATAACCGCTGAGTTCGTCAGGCGAGAAATCGAGTCCGGCCGTGCTATCCTGCCTGGAAACATCAATCACCCCGAGTGCGAACCCATGATCATCGGGCGGAATTTCCTGGTCAAGATCAACGCGAATATCGGCAATTCCGCTTTGAGCTCCTCGGTCGAAGAAGAGGTCGAGAAGGCGGTCTGGTCATGCCGTTGGGGAGCCGATACGGTGATGGACCTCTCCACGGGGAAACATATCCACGAAACCAGAGAATGGATTATCCGCAATTCACCCGTTCCAATTGGCACCGTCCCGATCTACCAGGCTTTGGAAAAGGTCGATGGCGAACCGGCGGACCTTAACTGGGAGGTTTTCAGAGATACTTTAATCGAGCAGGCCGAGCAGGGAGTGGATTATTTCACCATTCACGCCGGATTGTTGCTCAGCCATGTTCCACTGACGGCAAAAAGACTAACCGGGATTGTTTCCAGGGGCGGAGCGATGCTGGCCAAGTGGTGCCTCACGCATCACCGAGAAAATTTTCTGTACACTCATTTTGAGGAAATCTGCGAGATACTAAAAGTCTATGATGTCGGGATTTCTTTGGGTGATGGTCTAAGGCCGGGCTCTATCGCCGATGCCAACGACGAGGCGCAATTATCGGAATTAAAGGTTTTGGGGGAATTAACAAGGATCGCCTGGAAGCACGATGTCCAAACGATTATCGAGGGACCGGGTCATGTGCCGATGCACATGATTAAGCAGAACATGGACCTGCAACTCAGTGAATGTAACGGGGCGCCCTTTTACACGCTGGGACCTTTAACCACGGACATCGCTCCGGGATACGACCATATTACCTCTGCGATCGGTGCGGCGATGATCGGTTGGTTCGGAACATCAATGCTTTGTTATGTGACCCCAAAAGAGCATCTGGGGTTGCCCAACAAAAAAGATGTTAAGGACGGAGTAATCGCCTACAAGATTGCCGCTCACGCGGCAGATCTGGCCAAGGGACACCCCGCGGCCCAGTTCAGGGATAATGTCTTGAGTCAGGCGCGCTTTGAATTTCGATGGGAGGATCATTTTAACCTGTCTTTGGACCCCGAGACGGCCTATCAGTTTCATGATGAGACCCTGCCGACCGAGAACGCCAAGGTAGCGCATTTTTGTTCGATGTGCGGTCCGAAGTTTTGTGCTATGAAGATTACCCAAAGTGTCAGGGACTATGCCCAAGAGAAAGAACTATCCGAACAAAAGGCGATCAAGGCGGGACTTAAGGAAAAAGCGGAAGAGTTTAAAAAGAAGGGAGGGGAGCTATACTCAAATTCCGGTTTGTCGAATTGAAACTCTTGGGGATTCTAAAAGATCATGCAGTTGATCCTCATCTCCAGCCCTGAGAGCCTTCCCAATGAGATAAAATGGGTTGAGGAGCTTTTTAAGGCTGGACTGACAAGGTTTCATTTAAGAAAGCCGGAGCATTCCAGAGGACATCTTAAGGAATATCTTTTAGCGATTGATCCAGTCTATTACCCTCGAATATGCCTCCATACCCACCTGGATTTGGCGGAAGAGTTCTCTCTCGGGGGTGTTCATCTAAACGGATCGGTCAGGGGGGATCAAGAGGTGTTGAAGTATGTGGATTCATTTAAAAAAACGGTTCGACTTAGTGCTTCGGCGCATCGTCTTGATGAGTTGGGTGAACTAAAGGGACGTTTTGAGTATGTTTTTTTAAGTCCGGTTTTCGATAGCCTCTCAAAAGTGGGATATTGCGCGGGCTTT
>JAOUME010000202.1 GCA_029881655.1 Deltaproteobacteria bacterium
AAGCGAATCTCGCTCCATTATCGGTATAGGCATCCAGACCATCGTCATAAATCGGATTACGGTCAAAAAATCCTTTATACTCAATGAAATAAAATACCAGATTCCTGGACATTTTCTTTTTTAAAACTTGACACCACATATCGGTATTGCCCATCTGCACTTTCAGAGGAGAATAAGCCAGACTCAGCTTGTTTTCCTCGGCATTGATCATCTGATGCAGCGGGATCACCACCTTAACCTGATGACCGTCCTCAGCTAATTGTTTCGATAGAGAGCCGACAACATCCCCAAGACCTCCCGTTTTAATAAAGGGGACGGATTCAGAGGCGATAAAAAGTATTTTCATGTTTCCTTTTTGATTTCGACAGATTGGATGATCTTGCTTTCTAATTTCTCCGGCCCGATCTTCTTGATCGCATCGATAACCAGTCTTAGACTTTGGGTGGCTTCCCTCTGTTTTTCGGATTTTTTCACCATCTTGAGTATCTGTTCTTTCGTAAATTTATCTTTAGGTTCCTCTTGTGGCTCCTCAATCTTTGGCGCTACTTTGCGGTATTTCCGAATGGTCACCTTTTGAACTTCGATGTTTTTTTGAGCTTCGGGGTCTGGTTGGTTGAATTCCTGATAGGCGGGTTTTTGGATTGTCTGTTCCTGAAAATCCTTCAAAAGCTTCTTAATCACGACCTCAAGCCGATCATCCTCGAAATGGTTGCCCGCTTCGTATTTTATATTCGTAATGAAATCCCTGATAACCTCCCAACTGTATTCCGATTTCATGCTCTGAGCGATTTGCGCCATTCTTTTTTGGTATTTGCCGTAAAGCAGTTTTTTCTTTTCATCTGCGGAGGGATCCGGATGGTGAAGCACTTTATGGAGTTTTTCCAATAACGAGGCGAGACCGGTTATCTTCTCCTTATAATAGGCTATTTCCTTCATTTAACTATCAGGGTATAAATTTCCATATCATAAAAAACAAACCCGGAAATGGTTTTTTTGAAATATTATCCGCTACAGTTTTTATCTTAAACCTAACGGCGCATTTTGCCAATCAGCGAAAGAACTTCTCCTGATTTTTTTAAAGGTAATGGTCCAACATCCGGATCCCTTCAAGTCCCGAGAAGCAAAGGGATAAGTGCGGCCGGTCGATCTGTGCTTCTCTGGGGTTGATTCTGATTATCAAAGCGTTTTGGTTTTGGTAACCCAAACTTTCTGAAAGATGGCGGATCGAGGGCAACCCGGTACCGGCCCCGATTTCGATAATCGTGATCCTTTTCCCAAGATGGGTCCTTAAAAAAGCGTCAAAACGATCCTGCTGTGCCTCACTTCGCACACTCACCCAAAAATAATCACCAAACATCAAAACATTCGGCCTGGCCACCTCTCTGCAATATCGACATTGAGGCACACACAGGGCCCTCATTTCCTCAAAGTTAACCTCAACCTCCAGATCATTTCTCCAGATTTGAGTGCGACAGGGCTTGGCGCATTGTAAGTGATGGATCGAACCGTGAATCTCATAAACCTTTTCATCGGGAAAGCCGGACTTCTGAAACTGCCCGTCCACGTTGGAGGTTACCACATAATAATCCAGTCCGTATCGTTTTATCCAACCCAAAACAACTCCAAATCCGGCATGAGGCTCGGTTTGTCGATACAGATTAAGACGATGACCGTAAAATCCCCAACCAAAAGCCGGGTCTCCTGAAAAATGACGGGGGTTTGCGGCGTCCATGAAATTAATCCCAAGTTTTCGATACATCGGATAAGCCTTCCAGAATCCCTGATCGCCTCTGAAATCCGGCAACCCGGAATCAACGCCCATGCCGGCGCCGGCAGTCAAAATAACCGCGTCACTCGATTTAATAAATTCGGCCGCGGCCTTGGTATTCTTGGTTTCCATCTCTACATCGTCTTCTGATTCAGCCAGTTTTTCTTAAACAATTAATAAGACACCCATTTTCTCCAATTCACTTTTAACAGCCCTATCATCTCAAATCAATTCAATTCTTTTTATAACTCGATTGATTATTATTTTCTGGTTAGTCGCGATTAACAGCCAATTTCGAATGGCCGCGTGAAATCGCTTCAGGATAAGCTGAAATGCTGTAGGCACACGCTTCCCGCGGAAGCGGGGGAATGGATCGGTGGTTTGCTGATAAGATAGGATGTTATTATTTCTAAATCAAAATTATATTATTAAATTAATTGATAATAATTGACGTTTTTTGCGGTATCTTGCATTATTATATTAAACAGATTATTATTAGCCGTTTAAATTGTATTATAATTTATATTTATTCAAATTAATTTAATTTATAATAAATTAATATAATGACTCAATCAAAGGATTTGATATGAAAAGCAACGTCAAAAGAGGTCCAAAAAAAGGACGCCGCGTTACCCCTGAAATTCAAACAGATATTGTGATGAGCGCTCTTAATTCCAACTCGTCAATTCAAGAAATTATTGAAAATTATAAGAAAGAAGGCTATAATTTCAATAACAGCTTGGACAAGAGACTCCAAAACATTTATCCTTATGAAATCTCGTTTATGCTAGCCAATCAGGAAATCTTAACCAAGGTAAAAGATGAGGCAGTCAATCTGTTAATCACAGATATCAAGTCAAAGTAACTTATTCACTGACTTCTGGTTAATTTGTATTATATTAAGTTTTTTATTTTATTTTTATGCGCTTGCAACCACCAAATAGGCATATCCTATTTTATTTAATGACTGATTATTTAATTGTTACTAACTTGATTAATAAATAATCTTTCGAAACCCGATTCAGGAGGAATGCTTGGACGACCCCTCAGGGCAAACATTTTTATCCCACTTTAAACATATATTATCACAAAATTTTAATTTATCGGATGAGAGCGGAGAGCACCGTGGCGAGATTGAATTGCTTAATAATCTCGAAAATTTTTTCACGGCGACTGTCCGAGAAGTTATGGTTCCCAGGACTAAAATGGTAACCATCGATATCAGCAAAAAAATACAGGACGCCGCAAAAATATTCCATCAGACGGGCTTTACCCGGATTCCGGTTCAAGACAAGCAAAGGGATCATATCGTGGGAGTGCTTCATGCGATCGATCTTTTTAAATATTTCGGAAATGAACCCCACACCTCCTTAGCCTATCTCATCAGAAAACCTAATTTCGTAACCTACAGTCAGTTGATACACAACCTGCTTATGGACTTCAGGAAGATGAACTCCCACCTCGCCATCGTCATCGACGAGCACGGGGGCGTGGACGGTCTGATCACGATCGGAGATATTATCCAGGAGCTGGTAGGCGAAATCCCGAACGAAAACGTGAAAAATTCCGAGCCGGATTATGAGCATATCGAAGACGGGTTGATCATCATGGACGCGAATATGGACCTTGATATCTTTAACGAACTCTACCACACCGATTTCGATAAGGTAGGCATCGAGACGATCGGAGGATACATCTGCCATCATCTGGGTGAAATCCCCCAAAAAGGCGATAGCTTTAAAATCGATTCGATCCCTATTACGATTGAGGAAAGCACCGAAAGAAATCTGATCAAACTGCGATTGACCGCGCCGGAAAAATAAATTGATTATGAGGTTTTTTCTTCTAATTTAAGGTCGGTTAGCGGTTTAACCGGCTGATTTTTCCTTCCACAACTCACCAAGCCGCTTAACCATCAGCAACAGGTGATAAAAATCGCTTTCAAAAAAACCCTGGTTCAATATCTTCGCCAACTGATCTAACGTCGGAAGGATGGCGGCATAAAACTGACTTTTGCCCTTGACCTGTGAAAGGTAACCATAAGAACCCAAGGAACGAAGCCTCCTCAAAAGTACAAACAGGTAGAAATTCCGGTTGAACTCTTCAAACGTGACCGGAGATTCAAGTAAATGATAATAACCCAGTAAAAGTTCATCGATCATCTCATCATCAAGACCTGCTTTCGAGGCGAAAAACAGGGACGCTGGATCATAATACAAAGAACCTTTCATAGCCGATTGATAGTCGATGAACCAAGGTTTGTCCTCAAGCCACATGATATTTCTGGATTGAAAATCCCGGTAGATAAAATATTTATCCTCCAACCTGGATAACGGACCGATCAGATTATCGGTGATTTCGGCTTCAACCTGATGACTAAATTCCTTCCCAAAGCCGAAGCAATCCAGGTAATTGCGCCTGAAATAAGCAACATCACCTTGAAAAGCCGCGTAATTCATCGGGTTTTTGCTCAAAAGACCCTTTAAAAGCTCTGGGAGTTGAAACTGCATAATGACGAGATTTTTTAACACCTCCATGTAGGCTGAACGGATCTTTTCCTTATCCTGACTTCCGTTCCACAACTCGATCTTTTCAGCCAGGGTGAACGGACCTAAATCCTCCAGACGGTAGCCGGTTTG
>JAOUME010000203.1 GCA_029881655.1 Deltaproteobacteria bacterium
GCTCCTTAGTCGCTGCAAAAATAGGATCATTGAAAATCGGGATCGCCAACCCTGTGATTCAGGTTACCGAACTCCCTTAACCAAAGTTTATTGCTGACTGCTATCTAAAAATAAAATTAGTCACGTTATACATCAATAATCAAAAAATAATATTTTTTCTATAGAATTTACGTTTTTTTTTGCCGTGACCTCTCGTAATAAAACGATCAAACATTTCCTTTCAGATTTTTTAAGTAAAAAATAAGGGGTTTTTTAAGTCACAACATTCATTTGAAGCTCAATCAGAAACAATATATTCAATTAACTAGCTGGAAATAACCAAATCCATCGCCAATTTCAGAGAACAGGCAAGTCATAAAAAACAAAGCCGATTGTTTTAATGAAGGAAAAAGGGAACTTTAAAAATCTACGGGAACATCTTTTTGCAATCGCACTGTTTTTTCTCCTTTAATCTTTGATAGTATGAAGGGGTGTAGTTATGATAAGCGAAGCTGATCGCTAAAATAAAAAGCGTGCCCCCGATTCCCATCAAAGCGCCATATAAGACCGGCGCGATCAAGGCCAGACGGATAATCACCGTCGCTACCGCAAAGCCTGAATTTCGAAAAGCGATCCGGTAACTGGAACCATAGCGCAAAGACATCAGCATGATCAAGATATCCGAAAAGATCAGGAGAGTATAAAAACCCTCGAAAATATTTTCTGCGTGGTGGGTAGTAAAATAAATAAACAGGTTTTCCACCAGCAACATGGCAAAACAAAACAGCAGGACCAAAGCGATGATTTTTTTAGATGCGATAAAGGAGTTACGGTCGTCTTCAATCTGGGTGATGGGTTTGTGAAGCTGGATTCTGTAATAAAATCCCAGGATCACGAACATGATCAGGGCGGCGATTCCAGAAATCATAATATTGTTTAGGGCATCCTTGAATTGGTCCCAGACAAAGGGGCTATGGTAATGGGAAATTTCCTTAAAAGCGTCTCGCAGTAAAACCAGTGATAAAAGCTCGAATTGTTTTCCGATCGAAGTAGAGACAGAAAGCGAAAGACTTAAAACCAGGCTGACAACTTCAAAGATCAATAAGGCGGTGAAAGCGTAAGAAATGGCGGCGAAATATTTATCGACAACGAATTGACCTATTATATCGGGCAGAATGGCGTTTCTTTTCAAGGCGATCAGAACCAGGGTAATCAGAAAAAAAACCACCAATAATCCCCCCATTAATCTTTGGCTATTCCTGGTTTCCCAGTAACAATCAATTCGATCGAATACGCGGATCAAAAACCGGATGACAAATTCCATAGCAACTACAAAAGATTATCTAATATGGATCGAAAATGGATTCCAATATATGGGATACTGATAACTCAGGAAATAGTTGATCATTAACAATCAGGCAAGCTCAAACCGGTTTTCCCCAAAACAATCTCTTTTAAAGGGAACTTAAATCAGGGTTTTTTTATTCAGCGTCCGGTTTCGGCTTTTCTGTCTGTCTGGCTTGCTGGATCAGCTTCCTTTTTCCTTTAACCCACTGGATACCTTCGTTATACCACTCAACAGCCTCCTCAATAAACTTCAGGTTCAAATCGCACATGCCGGCAATTTCTTTGATGTGATTTAACTCTTTGATTGAAATATTTTCGTCAAGGGCTGCCATCTGAAGTCCTTCGAGCATGATCAGCTCCAGAGTTTCTCTCGGAATTGAAGGGGGTGGTCTCAAGCGCGGGGAGTACTTGTTTTTCACATAAGCCAGCAGCTTTTTTCTTTCCTGGGAATCATCCACAATCGAAATCAAAAGTTTTACCAGAGAAACCTCAAGTTCATGAACAAACCCGTCAATCAGAATAATTGAGATCATGATTTCACCATACCAGACTCTTTGTTTCATATTCAGCGTTGAATAAGGAACCTGGAAATAGTCGGGCGAAAAGGGCTTGTCAACCAGTTTGGCTTGTTTCTTTTTCCACTCAAACCCCTTTTCGGTCCATACCGCCAGTTCTTCGCAATAACCATCAGAGAAATAAAAAAGTTTTGAAAGATCTTTGAGGTATTCTCTTTCCCTGTCTGAGAAACTGGCGTCAGAAATCAAGAGAGAGGCGACCTGAGTATAGATTTCGGCCAGACCCATCACAGGAATGTCTTTAGGCGGCTCGATTTCAGGCAAGTCTTCCGATTCGATCAACTTGAGTAACTCCGTTTTTTTCTCAGGATGGGTGACCTTTGATAACACTTTGTTCAGTACATCCATTTCCGATAGGGTAATATTCTGGTCGATGTTGACCGTCACGATTAAAAGCTTTGCGAACCAGTAAAGCTGATCTTCGGAAAGGGTTTTTAAAAAAGCTTCCATAAGCCGGCAATTAAAAAAAAAGGCTATTTGATTGTGGTTTGAGCAATTAGAAAATTATGAAATGTTAACAAGTAAAATAAAATGAGTCACCTTAAATTTTAATGGCGGGTTTATTTAACGGTATGATAAAAACTTGCTCACAGATGTGATTTTAAAAAAGGATTTGTTTTGGCGAGTGAAATTTAAACAGAGATGACCCTGTTTTTATTTTTCAAAAAGCCATGATCATCTAATACTTGAGGAAAATCACGAAAACCCGCCTTGGTGACGTTCGCCGAGTTAACGCTTTTATCCTTCTGGATGAGTTTAGCGGCTAGACCTTAAAAACAGAAACTCTTTCTTTGAGTTCCTCCGCCATCTTGTTGAGTTCTTCACATGTTATATCAACTTCCTTGATGGTCTCTGAAAGTTCGTTCATCGCTACCGCGTTATTTTCACAAATTTCAGTGATCCCCTCATTGGAAGCTGAAATCTCTAAAATCCGGTTATCCTGAACGACTCTTTGATCCGCCACTTCGAGAATTTTCTGTGAAATCTTATTAACCTGTTCGATGATATTATTTAATACCGTACCTGTCTGTTCGACGACAAGTGCGCCGTTTTTAACATTGGAGGTACTGACTTCGATAAGGCCTCTGATTTCTTCGGCGGATGCGTTGCTTCTCTCTGCAAGGTTGCGGACCTCATCTGCCACCACGGCGAAACCCTTACCGAATTCTCCGGCCTTGGCCGCCTCAATAGCCGCGTTTAAAGATAGAAGATTGGTTTGATTGGATATTTCAGAAATAACATCCATGATTCCCGCGATTTTCTGACTGCTCTCGGCAATTTTCCTTATGGCTTCGTTGGTCGAGCTGACCGCCTCATTACCTTCCAACGCGACAGTCTCAGCCACTTCGACCATGCTTTTTACCTCATGGATGCTGCCACTGATACGCTTAAAGGTAGTTGCCACCTCTTTGATGTCCGATGTTGTCTGAGCACTGCTTTGAGCCGTCTTCTCAACTCCCATGTTAACCTCCTCAGAGGCTTTTTTAGTCTCGGCGGTCGCAGCGGCAAGTTCCGCGGAGCTAGCCGAAAGACTTATGGAGTTTTTATTGATATTCTCAATGATGTCGGAAAAGGTCTTCATCAATGCGTTAAAAGCCTTTACCGTCACACCCACTTCGTCGTCGGACTTAAAATCGATCCTCTTGGTCAAATCTCCTGTTTTTTCGACCTCTAAAACCGTATGAGTCAGTTTTGACAAAGGATTTAACAAAATCCGTCCAATCTGCCAGATAACAATGAATGCGAAAATAATCGAGATAACGATAATAAAAATAGCGCTGCTGATAACCGCTTGTTTGATCTCTGAATCGCTTTTTTCAAGGGATATCGTCAAATCCATAACCCCCAGGACCTGTCCGAGCGTCGCGTTGGTATGACATGCCAGACATTCCGTCTGCGCGATAAAAGGTCTTAAAATACGAGCCAGATGAAGTCCATCCCTATTGGATTCGAGAACGTCTTCCTTTTTTGAATTAAATACCTTTAAAATATTGGGATCGGTGGTAAATTCCTCTTGGACCTCGAAGAGTTCGATGATTTCTTGTGATTTGGCGACCTTTAGATCATAGACCCCATCAATCGCCTTTGCCTCCTTGACCGCGTGTTCGACCAGTTCGGCCGAGCCCATGTTCATGGTCGCCCTTAAGGTCTGAAATGCGGAAAGGCTAAACATCTTAAGGGTGTCGATCGATTGAACCTTCGAAACATTGTTTGCCGCCCAGAATTGAGTCAATATCGCGATAATCACATACATCGTCAAACCAACGATGATACCGATAATGGCCTTGGTTTTTATTTTCAAATTCATGATAACCCCGCAATTTTCAACCAAATGTAAACGCGCCACAAAAAGTTTTAAGATAACCTTATATATTAAAAAGCAACTTTACAATCCCTTATTAATAAAATGACGATTTTGCGGTTTGCTGATTTTTTTATAATAAAAAAGAGGTCTATCCGTAGTATTGATATTAATAAAGAGAAAAT
>JAOUME010000204.1 GCA_029881655.1 Deltaproteobacteria bacterium
CCGGAAATGGAGGGCTATGATCTTTTCTTGAAATTGCAATCCACCGAGGAGTACAAAACAATTCCGGTTATCATGTTGACGGCGGAGGACAGCAAGGAAAACATGTTAAAGGCGGTCAGGGCGGGCGTCCGTCATTATTTGACAAAACCCTTTACACCGGAGAACCTGTTGACTCGCGTGGTCAAGGTTTTAAAGTTGGAGTGAAGGCGGTGTTAAGAGAGGAAGATTTATGCGTATAATGTTGACGGAAAACGACCCAGCTCTTTACGAGCGTATTTACCGGAGTTTGGTCCGTTGGGAGTTTGATGTCGCTGAGTCAGTGGATTCCGGTAGTATCATATCCGATTTAAATAAAATACCGGATATCCAAATCCTGATTATCGGGAAAACAAATTTCGATACGGTTGAGATCATCCATCAGGTCCGTCAGTTGAATCATTACGTCTATTTGATCTGTCTTTATCCCCCTGAAGATACCCAGCTTTACCGGTCGTTTATGGAAGCTGGCTCCGATAGCTGCGTCGAATTGCCAGTATCGGAAGAGGAGTTACGCTTAACCCTCCTTTCCGCTAAAAGACTTTTAAATCATTCCTTCCAGTTTTCCAGTTATAATATTTCTGCACCTGATTTGTCCAAAAAGCAGGTTTTGAATCTTCAATCGGCGTTAGGCAGCGTCAATCAGGAAAACGTGTTGCTGGCGGAGTTGGTGGAGATTTTGATCAATTCGGCTAAGGAGTTGGATTTAAAAAGCGACCCGGACAAGCAGGGGCAATGGGAGGAATTGTACCAAAATGCGGAGGCGTTTGGCGCGGAGATCTTAGCTGAAAAGATCAAATGGATCTTGGCTTCCAAGAAACAATACGGCCCTTTTTTCTTAACCAATCTGGATTTTTTTGAAAAGGAACTCAACCGGAGCATACGTCAGCTAAACGAAGCGATCGGTTGTCTCAGGGAGTTTCGGTTTTTCGCCCATCCAGATGAGAAGAAAAAGGAAAACCCCTTAGAGAATGCGAAGGTGCTTTTGGTTGAGGATATGCTGCATAACCGAATTCTGGTCAAGCAGATTTTAAAGAAACACAACGCGAAGGTCGTTGAGGTCACCAACGGGGAGGAGGCCTTGGAGAATTGGGAACAGCAAGGCCCCTATGATCTGATCATTATGGATATGAACATGCCGATCATGGACGGATTTACCGCTACAAAGCTCATCAGAGAAAAGGAAGAACAAGGGAAGCTTGAGCGAACGCCGATCCTGGCTTTGACTGCGTTGGCCATGAAGGGGGACAAGGAACTTTGTCTTATTGCCGGTTGCGATAGTTACCTGCCCAAACCGGTCAGTGGACAGGCATTGAGAAAGGTTTGCGGGCAATTGATTTCTAATGTGGAGATTTCAGACGAAGATGATCCACAGATGTCGAATATTCAGATCAAACGGGTATTGGCGAAAACAAAAAATCAGGTCTATCAGTTCTGCTTAAAAGCGATGTTTAAGGAACAAGGGATCGATGCAAGGTTCGTCGATGAGAGTCATGACGTTTTTTCCAACCTTTCCAACAGCCGCTTTGATCTAATCATTCTGGATGTCATCGATGATTTGGAGGTGGGCTATTATATCAAGGAGAAATATCCATTGCAACTGGTTGTGTTTATCATACAATCCGAGGCCTTGAAGCTGTCACCTTTCGCGGATTTGCCCAACCATATTTCATTTCCCTTTAATTCATCCGATTTGATCGAGAGTTTTCAGATATTTTCCAAAGAATTGATACGCCGGAGAAAAGAGGCGAATATTGTCGCGGATATTACCTCGATCAGTGCCTTGAACATACAGTCCGTTATCGATGAATGCATCAATAAATCCGACGGTCAGATTTCGGTCTGGCAAAAATCTTTGGGCAAAATCGGAGGGGATTTGGTATTAGGTCATAATTTTGACCTTCACGGTAAATTCGGGTTTATTCTGGCGGATGTTTCGGGTCATGACGCGAAAAGCGGCTATGCGGCTTCCTGGTTTTCCGGGCTGGTCAAGGGACTTTGGGGGCAGTTTTCCATGCCGGTTGATCTTCTGGTTCACTTAAACAACCTGTTTGCGCATGAAGAGGAAGAAGAGGATAAAAGATACGTCTGCGCTCTGGTTTTACTTTGGGACAGGATGCGTTCTAAATTGTATTATGCGAACGCGGGGATACCGGGCGGGATTTTGTTAAGAAGAAAGACGAACGAGACGGAGATGATCAACTGGAAAGGGATGCCGATCGGCATGTTTCCCAATATCGACATGTTCGACTATGGTGAAATTGAATTTTTGCCGGGTGACCGGCTTTGCATGGCCACCGATGGGGTACTGGAGAATATTCCAAATGACGTGATTGTCGGCTTAAGCGAAGACCAAATGGAACAAAACGCGGATACTGCCTTGAAATCGATTGTCGATTTTGTTACCCGCTCCATCGAGGTCAAGGACGATTTGACGATTTCGGTGTTTGACGCTTTGCCTTTGCCTGAAATTGAATTGGGATTTCGGGAATCCATCTTGTCTAACTTGATTGAAATTGATACAGCAATGGGAAGGATAGAGAAATTCATTCAGGAAAAGATACCGGGCAAATACGATTGGGCCATGGTTTCCATTGCGATTAAGGAAGCTTTTATCAATGCAGTTGAGCATGGCAATAAAAAAGGCGGCAATTTGCCTATAGATTATGATATTGAAATAGCGGGCGATAAATTAATCGTAAAGATTTCCGATACCGGTGGCGGTTTTGATCTCTCCAGCGTGAAAAAACGCTTAAAACTGGAAGGACAACTCAGAATCAACGGTAGGGGAGTCGATTTGATGGAGCATATATCCGATTCGATGGAATACATCGGGGGTGGCGTTAAACTTCAGTTCGCACCGGTTTAAAAAGGCAGATAACTTGTTTGGAGAAATCCCGATTAATCGATTTAACATCAATAAATAAAATTACAGGCCTAAAATGAGAATGTTGATTGTGGATGATGACCTGGTGAATCGCAAATTGATTAGTGCTTTGGTTAAGAATTACGGTGAAAGCGATATGGCGGTTAATGGTAAGGAAGCCTTGGAATTCGTCAAGGAAGCCGTGAGTGAAAAGACCCCTTTCGATATTATTTTTTTGGATATCATGATGCCGGAAATGAACGGGCACGAAGCTCTTCAGGAAATCAGAAACATTGAAAAGGCACACAATATCGAGGTTGGCGAAGGCTCAAAGGTGGTCATGGTGACGGCGCTTGGCGACTCCAGAAACGTGCTGTCGGCATTTTCCGAGGGCGCGGAGTACTACCTGGTTAAACCCATCAAACAGAAGAAATTTTTCGATTTAATGGATGAGATGGGCTTCACTCCCATAACAAAGGAATAAAGCCCGACTTTGTTAAGTCTATAAATCTTTTGTTCGCCAAGCTTCTTTTAAATGATCGAAAATTCTTTTTCTTCCATTATTTTTATTTCCCCGATAATTTCATCCAGCTTGAGATTTTGAAGAATCTCCTTTACTTCAAGCTGTCTGTTTTTTCTTAAAGGAACATACGGCAGACGGAATACCGGGCGCACCCTGCCCATCATCGCCAGCAGGGTATTGATGCCGATGGGGTTGGGTTCGCAAAAAAGCCACTGGATAAAGGGCTGTAAACTTTGGTTTAAGACCGGGTCCGGTTTATCCATCAGATGGCGCATCGTTTTTGGAAAAACATTGCTGGTAACCGAGATGACACCGTGAGCGTTGAACTGATGCCGGGCATCGTGCGCCTGGTCATCGTTCCCACTCCAGCAAGCGATCCCTTTTTTCTCGTAGAATCCAATGCGGTCGTTTCCGGCACATTCCTTAATTCCAACCAGATTTTTATTCTTGGCCAATTCTTCGATGACCGCGACCGGGATATCCTGATTAGTCCTGGAAGGGACGTTGTAGATGATCGCCGGTCCCAAATCGAGAACCTTCTCGAAATGAGCCATAAGCCCATCGTTGGAGGTTTTCCCGTAATAGGGGTTGACCTGAAGGGAGCCATGCATGCCGACATTAAAGCCCTGCTCGGTGGCCTTAAGGGCTTCCTTGGTGTTATTGCTGCCGGTATTGCCGATGATGCGCAATTTATCTGAAAACCGGTTAACGCAATGGGCGATCAGCATGATGTGTTCATCCCAACTCATCAAGTGCCCTTCACCGGTGGTACCTCCGATGATCAATCCCTGAGTTCCGCCCTCAATCTGTTTTATGACCAAGTCGTCAAAACACTTAAGGTCGAATTTGCCGTTTTCCAGGTAGGGAGTCTTGATCGCGGTGAAAAGACGGATATGACGAAACGGACTCATTATTTCTCCAGATTTGAAATAAAACCGGGGTGATCAGAATTTTTTGCTAAG
>JAOUME010000205.1 GCA_029881655.1 Deltaproteobacteria bacterium
TACATCCTGTGTCGATGAGGATGACTCTTTTTTTGCCTTTCTCATAGAAGATAGGCTCCTTAATACTGACCTGTTCCACCAGATTTTCCATGCTGGGATCGTAAAAAGGGATATCTTCTCCCTCCAAAACCACTTTTCCCAGCTGGGTCCCGACGTTTCTCAACTTCTTTGTCAGGGCTCGAGTGTCGACTCCCTCAATGCCCGGAATCTTATGCTCCTTTAACCATTGGTCGAGGCTTTTCACGGCGTCCCAGTGTGAATATTCCTGTGAAAGGGAGTTGACTACGATACCTTGAACCTGAACCTTTGTGGACTCGAAAGCCACGAGAAGGTCATCCAGCGTTTTTTCGCCGGGAACGCCGTAGTTGCCGATCAAGGGGTAGGTGAAGACCAGGATTTGCCCTTTGTAGGACGGGTCGGTCAAGGTCTCAGTGTAGCCGACCATGCCGGTGTTAAAAACCACTTCCCCGGCAGTGGAGCCTTTATACCCGAAATTTTTCCCGTTAAAAACACTGCCGTCTTCTAAAATCAGTTCCATAAAAAAACTTATCCCCTTTTTTCGATTTAACGCTTTATCCCTGAGAATCCAATAATAATCGGTTTTTACATTAGACGAAATGTCTATAAAATCCTCTCAGTCTAGCCGATCCTTTTTGCTTTGTGTACGTTAAAATAAGCTGGAATGGTTAGTAAAATGATATTTAAAGAGAAAAATAACCGGAATTCAATTTTGGCGAGAGCAGAGAACTATTTTAGAGATTGAAATAGTTTCTGGAGGTCATGGTATCTTTTTGAATTTGTGCTGTAAGTTGCGAGATGTTTTCAAAAGGCAACTCATCGCGTATGAACTTTAGGGGGAAGATACGAACTGTTTTATCGTAGAGGGTACGGCTGAAATTAAAAAGATGTGCTTCAACAAGATATTTTTTTTCCTGGAAGGTCGGTTTGACACCGATGTTGCAAACCGCAGGGTGACGTTGACCTTCTAGCTCGACCTCACAGATATAGACCCCGTTTCGAATCGGGTATAGTACCTTGGGCTCAAGGTTGATGGTCGCAAAACCGATTTGACGACCAAGTCCCTGGCCTTTTTGCACCTGGCCCTCAATAAACCAGGTCCTTCCCAGGAACTTAGCCGCGGCATTAAAGTCGCCTTCAAAGAGAAGCCTCCTGATCATCGTACTTGAAACGGTGATGCCATCGATTTGGACCGGGTCTTTGAGAAAGAATTCGATCCCCCTACTTTCGGTTTCTTGTCTTAAAAGCGCGACAGAACCCTGTCTCGATTTCCCGAAATTGAAATCATATCCCACAATGATTTTTTTCAGCCGGATAAACCGAAACAGCTTATCGATGAACTCGGATGGACCGAGGTTGGCGAACTGTCTGGTAAATGAAATAACGAAACAGGAATCAATGCCGGCCTGTTCGAATAAAAGGCACTTGTAAGCATCCTCATAAATTTGATAAAATGGGACTTTGGGTTGCAGAAATTTCTTGGGATGGGGATCGAAAGTTAAAATACCAGTGTTGGCCTTGAGACGTTTTTTTTCCTTCAGCAATAGCTCGAAAAGAGCCTGATGGCCCAGATGGAAACCATCGAAATTACCAATAATAATGATCCACTCCCCTTTAAGGGAACTCTCTTTAAATTGCTTGTGGATTAGGTTCATGCGCTCAAGATTTATCGGGAGTATTTTTTAGTCGCTTTTTACAGCGATTTTATATAAAACAATTTGAATAAGTTCAATTATCTTTGGTTATTGTTAGCTTAAACTCAGCGGTTTGACAATGAGGCCAAATGATAAAGTCACATTCTGAATCAACCCGGGAATGGATGTTTCGGAAACTCGAACCAGCATAGACTATGTCATCGACGCGAGTTAGGAAAATTGGGGGTATTTATAAAGACGCGGGTTTCATTAAGCTATTAAAGCAGCTTAACGGACGGGCGGTCGTGGTTGTCGCTATCATCAATTCGACTTGTCCTGAATGCGCCAAGTTATACCGTTTTATCAGCAACCTGCAACAGGGCATGATCCATAAACTCCCTCATTTGGTGATGGTTTATGGTTACAACAACCTGCCAATTGATATGGGGGATGACAAAAAATCAAAAAATACCGCTGACTCGACGGGCGAGAAAAAAAGACTGTCAGATTCCAATATTCTGGACTGGGAAGAGATTCCAGAAGGCCATGGGTACGGAATATTTTTAACTGAAAACGACATTTTGCATTATCGGGGTGACTTTAATCACGATGAATTTTCGACCAATGTTTTAGATAACATCAGGCGGTTTAAATCTTCCATCCGCACTTTGGCCGGTTTGCCGGCTAAAAGGCAGTTCATGGAAAAGAAGCGGACCGGGATCATCATTGAGACGAGCAATGCGGTTCAACAATCCCAGGTTATCGAAGTCGAGGACAAGGTGAAAAGGTATCAGACCAAGATCAAAACCCCTTTTTATTTTTGCAAGGGATTGACTCAGGAAATCAGCTTGATACAAAAGGGAGAGATAGCTTATAAGCTTAAAGGACTAAATATCGACAAATTTCTTAAAAAAGTCCCCAAGTAATCATTCCCTGAAGAGGCGGTTGATTAAACCGGGTACGTTCAATTCTATTTTTTCAGCCATGGCCGGGATGCCTTTTTTATCAAGATCGGTGAAGGGGATCATGCCCTCGATTTGTTGGTTGGCGAATTTTTCGACGGTTTCCCAGATATAGAGCATTAGACTTTGATCCAGTGTTTTGGGGTAATGATTCATGATGATGTGAATATTGAAATCCTGTGACAACAAGAGCTTGATTTCCCCCATATTATGCTCGAAACGGTCTTTTTGGGGCTGGATGATCCAAATAACCTCCTTTGAGATATCGCTCATCCATTCGTACGTCAGTTTCTTGTCGTTGAGAGGCGTATAAAGGCCAGGTGGCAACTCGATAAAGGTTTTGTCGTAGTTTTCATCAAGAATCCTGAGACGTTCCTTTATAAAACCCCAATCAATTCTAATGCCGTCTCTGCGAAAGGCCATCTCGATCGGGTAATCCTCATGGGCGATGTAGGGCGAAACCAGTGTTTCCATAGGCTCGCCGATCATCATCTCACAAAAAAATTCACCATCGGTTTTTTCTTCTGTTGCGTTTTTTATGAGTCTTCCCTGGTCAAAGGCTTTAAATCCCGCGCAATTGTCATGGAATTTTTTACCCAGATGAATCAGGCTTCGGATCAGGGTCGTTTTGCCGGATTGATAAAGACCGCCGACAAAAATCGGCTTGGAATGGGGACTAGTCACTGACGAGTTCCTCCCTCAGCTTGCCTAGAACTTCCGGTTCCATAACAATCAGTTCATCGAAGATGTCGATAATGGTTAAAAACTTCTTCTTTTTAAAGGCATCCAATTTTTCCTTTTTCAGCCTCTCCTTGAGTCTCGATTTCTCAATAAATTCCATCACGTTGATGGAAAAATTCGCGTCATTTATGGTCATCTTTCGGAGGTCTTCTTCGCTGAAGCCGGCTTCTCTGGCCTTTTCGATCAGCCGGATCAATTCGCTTATCTGGTAAAACTTGCTTCTTTTCTCACCGTAGCTCTGCTGCGCAAAGCTACTGGAAACTATAAAAAATAAGAGCGTTAAGAGGAGCAACCCCGTTTTATAGTCGCTATTTAATATCGGTTTCAAATTGCTGAGCATGGTCAATTTCGATTCAAAGTGGATAAATAAATATTTTTCGATTTCATGGATCAATGCAGTATCCGTACAAATCATCAGGTGTCGCCTTTTAAAGAGCGGGTATTCTTTATTAATCCTGTCATTAAAATACTTATGTTAACTTTTAAGAAACGCCGCTTTAAAATGGCTCTACCTTAAAAGGGACTCTTGTGTTAAGACGGACTGTAGTCGCGTTGATAATTATTTCATCTTCAAATACGCTGGAATTGCTTTTGAAAAATGATTGCTTTTATCTCTTTGAGTCTAGTCGGATTTGTTTTTTTGAGCCTGAGTCTTTTAAAGGCGTTAAATCCGATGCCTTTTTTTTATTACATCGACAATCTGGACTTTTTCCCCGAGCGTTTGGCTTTTCTACTGGCGTTTTTGTTCATCGAGTTTGAGGCGGGACTGGGTGTTGCGTTAATGCTTCAATTGTTTGTGGGCGATTTGATTCCATTTACGATGATCTTACTGGTACTGTTTTCATTGATAACTTTTTTTGGCTCCCTCAGGGGTAAGCAAACCTGCGGTTGTTATGGCGGCCTGTTGTTTGTTCCCTGGAGCTTCAGTTTGATCTTAAACGGTGTCTATTTATCTCTATTGAGCATCGCCTTATTGTTTCCTTTGGCTGAAATGGAGTTTCAGTCC
>JAOUME010000045.1 GCA_029881655.1 Deltaproteobacteria bacterium
TTCGGTGGCGGCGATTTTATAAAAATTCAAGGCCTTCTTTAGATTGCCGGTCGTGTAATTTTCGTCAGCCACGGCCAATAAATCGTTCATGCTGTAAAGACCGTTTGATTTTTCAAGCAGGCCCGCAGTCTTTATGAGGTATTTAATCGAAAGGAATTTTTTGCCGGCTTTCTTGTAGAGGAGGCCCAGGTTGACGTTGTAGTAGCGGTTAAATTCGTTTTTACCTAATAGTTTGATCAAGAGATTGGCCGCGTCTTCTTTTTTACCCTGCACGTCCAAAATGAGGGCTTTTAACAGGTCTAGGGTCTCGTAATCATCGCTGGAAAGATCCTTTATGGCCTGTTCAGCGACATCAGGCTGTTTGTTCCTGATGGCATAGAGCGCAAGGTTAAATCTGTGATTGAGAGCGTGCTCAGGGTCTTCCTCAATTTCCTTTCTAAAACCGTTAATTACGTCTACAGGCTTAATCTCGATGGGCTTTTCGGTGAGAAGTTTGATTTCATGCTCGAGTTCTGAAACGGCGACGGATTCGCCATCTGCTTCCTTGTTGTCCTTTTCTAAGGTAAGAACCTGTAATTTTTGAGTAGTCGCCTCTTCTTTCTCATCCATTAACTTTTCGGTCATCTTTTCGATTATATCCTTTGGACCGATGTAATCGGGAAGGATATAATCGGTCACTTTGTCGAAAATCGAGACGGAACTGATTAGGGCTTCATCGTATTTATTGATGCGGGCCATGGACGCGGCGAGATTGTAGAAGGCTTTTTCGTAGTTTTTGTTGATTTTCAGAGCTTGTTTGTAGAGGCCTTCCGCCTGTGGGTAGTTCTTAAGTTGTCTGGCGAAGTTGCCAAGCTTATTGGCCAGTTCAAAGTCGGTGGTATTGTCCTTCATCATATTCAGACCGATGGACAAGGCCGATTCATAAGATCCCGAGTTGGCGACGTTTTCCAATTCCTTTTTCAGCTTTGGGTAGGCTTCTTCACGGCTTACCGCCATCGCCTTATCAAATTCGATCATGGCCCGGTTGAAAAACTTCTCGGAAAGGAGTTTGATGCCGCTTTTGATTAAAACGTCAACTTTTTCCCGGTTTGAATCTTCCTTACTTTGAAATAATTTGTTTAACATTGATGTCTTTTATTTTAATTAATCATGGCCATATTATTACGCTCAATTTAAAAAAAAACAATCTTTATTTCAATTCATTTGTCCCGATCAGGTGTCATTCGATCCAACAGGACCTTTAAAGGATGATTTAACAATTGAAAAAAAACAGATTAATATATAAAAAATCCTGTAGGTTTTTTTAAAACTGAACAGGAACTATTCTTTTGGCACTATGATTTCAAATTGTTTTATTTTTTTATGTAAATTACTTCTTTCAACCTGAATCATATCGGCTGTTTTGGAAATATTCCAATGATTTTTTCTTAGAACGGACTCGACAAACTGCTTCTCAAAGCTTTCTTTGGCCTCTTTAAGACTCTCAGGGAAATTCTTGACTTCGATCAACTCGGAGTTGGACATCCGGATCACGGGAGGGACGTGAGCAAGTTGAATTTCCAGGTCCTTAACCATGATGATCATTCGCTCAACGATGTTTTTCAGTTCCCTGACATTTCCAGGCCAATGGTAGTCCATTAGACATTTTAACGCCTGTTTTGAGATTGTTTTTTCGGAAGCTGAAGAATGATTGCTGTACTGACTGAAAAAATGCCTGATCAATAGTGGTATATCTTCCGTCCGGTCTTTTAAAGGGGGAATTTCGATCGGGATAACGTTGAGTCGATAAAAAAGATCCTCTCTGAAATGGCCGGCCGTGATTTCTTCTTGAAGATTTTTATTTGAAGCGGCGATGATCCTGACATCCACCTCGAACATTTTGGTGCCGCCCACTCTTTCAAAACGCTGCTCCTGGAGTACCCTTAGTATCTTAGCTTGGGTTTTAAGGCTCATATCCCCGATCTCGTCCAAAAACAGGGTTCCGCCGTTGGCTTGGTCGAATTTTCCGATTTTTTTGCTGACCGCTCCTGTAAAAGAGCCTCTTTCATGACCGAACAGCTCACTTTCGATCAATTCTTCTGGGATTGCCGCGCAGTTCAACTCGATAAAAGGCTTCGAGTTCCTGAGGCTCTTTTCGTGAATTTGTCTGGCGACAAGTTCCTTTCCGGTTCCGTTTTCTCCGTTGATCAGGACCCAACCATCAGTCGGCGCAGCGAGTTCGATCTGCTCCATGACCGTTTTGATTGCCTGGGATTCTCCGATGATATGGTGATCAGCTAGCCTTTGAGAGTTCTTAAGTTCCAGATTTTCACGTCTAAGATTGACTTCCCGCAAAGCATGCTGGACCGTCAAAAGAATCTTTTCCAGGGATAGAGGTTTTTCGATAAAGTCGTAAGCCCCTTTTTTAGTGGCCTTAACCGCCGTTTCGATGGATCCGTGACCTGTCATGATGATGACGCAATGATCGGGGAACTCGCTCTTGATCCATTCTAAGAGTTCCAGGCCATCAATGCCCGGCATCCAGATATCGATCAGTGACACATGAATGTTAAACCCCTCATCTTCCAATAGGATTTGTTTCGCGATTTCCGCGTTGCTGGCCGTCTTGATGATAAAACCCTCATCCTGCAGGATTTCCTTAAGGGCGGTCAGGATCGAACTCTCGTCATCGACGATCAGAATTTTTTCAGCCATAGTTAATATTTTACGCGGGTAATTCGATGGTGAATTTGGTGCCTTGGCTACCCAGGGATTCAGGCCGGATAAAGCCACCGTGGTCGGTTATAATCTGCTGAACGATAGCCAGTCCCAGGCCGGTTCCTTGCTCTTTGGTCGTGACATATGGATCGAAGATTCTTGTGATCATGTCTGTAGGGATTCCGCATCCCGAATCGATAACATCGACCGTGACGATTTTCAGATCCTTCGAAAAACAACTGATCAGCTCGACCTTGCCGTGATCCTTTAAGGACGCGACCGAATTGTCGATCAGATTCGTAAAAACCCTCTTAATCTGTTCGCTGTCCAGTGGGATTTTGGGCATGTCCGGGTCCGTTGTTAAGCTCAACTCAATTCCCTGGGGCAGACCTGGTTTGAAAAGATCGGTGACTTCCCTCAGTATTTGATTGATATTGTTGGGTGAAGGGTTGATTTCCGGAAGTCTCGCGAACTTGGAAAACTCGTTCACCATATTCTTAAGGCCGTGAACTTCATTGATGATGATTGAAGTGCAGTTGTCAAGCAGTTCTTTGTCTTTGAGGTTGTCCAAATATTTTTTTCTGATCCTTTGCGCTGAAAGCTGGATAGGGGTCAATGGATTCTTGATTTCATGGGCGATTCTCCTTGCTACCTCCTGCCAGGCTCTGGCGCGGGTGGAGCGGTTGATCTCCGATAAATCCTCAAGCACCAATAGCCGGCCAATGGGAATCCCTTTTAGTGAGTTGAGCTGAAAGATTTCGGAGGAGAGATGGAGGGTTTTTTTCTCAATTTTAATGTGAGAGCTTTTTTTAATGGATTTTTCCTTGGAGACCGTCAGTTCGTCCATCAAGGATTCGATATAGTCTGCCTGGTCTTTTTGGAAGACGGAAAGATAATGCCTTCCAAGGACTTTGGTTTGTTTGATCTGCAACAGATTAAGCATGAAGGGGTTGATGCCCCTGACATAGCCTGAGTTGTCGATAAAAAAGATTCCGTTTTGAATATTCTGCAAAACCAATTCGACAAAGATATTTCGCTCCTCAAGTTCCTTGTTGCTGTTGATGAGTTCGCTCTGACTCTGTTTGAGTTCTTTCCTGTTTTGCTGGAGTTCCTTGGTCATGGTGTTAAAGGAAGTCAGCAGCATACCGATCTCATCATCCGCTTTGAGTTCGATCTGGAAATCAAGGTCGCCCTTGGAAATCCGGTGAGTGCCTTCGACCAGAATCTCGATCGGATCGACGATGGACCTCGCCAGATAATACCCGAACCAGGTACCCGCAAAGACGATCAAGAGCGTAAACAGGAGCAGATAGCTGATATAGTTGGTCCTGATGGGGCCCTCTAGATAAAGGAGGTTATTATGCTCAAGGAGTTTGGATTGCAGATCCTTTAGTTTTTCGAAGGAATCCCCTGTAAAAAATTTATCCAGCTCAAGATAATAAGGAGACTTGCCGATTTTAAGGGGTACGATGACCCGGTAATTCAGTCCGGTTTTTATGGGCAGGATTTCAAAGAAACTATCGGTAATTTCGCTTCGATCCATATTTAAGATGGAAAACGGACTCCACAGGTTCATAATATCATCTGTCCTGAAATATTTACTCAGAACCTCCCATTCGGCATTGTACCAGACAAAGCTGTCCAGTTGGTAATCCTTAATCTTCTGTTGATGCCAGACCGGGTTTTTTATGGTTGTCTTTAGGAATTGTTTTTCGCTGAGGTTTTTATTTAGTTCGCTGGTGATGACCTCCGAAAAATGGACGAGGGATGTCCGGTGGTTTTCCCTGAAGCCCTCGATGACGGAAGAGGATTCCTTAAGGGCGACGGAATATTGTCCGTGAAACCAGAAGTCCAGGCTGTTTTTTAAAAAAACGATGGTGATGTACAAAAAAAGCAACATCGGTAAGGTCGATACCAGAATAAAAGCAAGTGTCAATTTGAATTTCAGGCGGAAACCGAGCCTCCGGGTCTTTCTTTCGTAGATAAGCTTGATCAGATTTCTTAAGATCAACAGCGAAACAACGATCAAAAGGATCACGTTCAGGTTGATCAGCAAGAAGATGTTGAGGTTGGAATCGATGTTGCCCCACTGCTTCATCTCCTGGTGGTAGAGATTAAAAGAAATCAGGCTAATGATGAGTAAAATGAGAAAAATCAGGATGCCGATCCGGTTTCTGATTTGTCTTTTATGTTCAGGGATTTTAATCAGGTCTTTTAAGCTGAGGTTGTTGGACATCTTTATTTAACAACGGGATCGTTAATATGTCTAAAAGGTTGAAAAAGATCCTCCGCCTAGTCTAATAGCGGAAATTCTTAGGAACAACGACCAAACCATCGGAAATAAAGAAAAGTTGTTTATCATTTGAAAGTTTGATTCCGACATTTTGATTGGCGGGAATAACGACATTGGTATCGATGATGGCGTTTTTGATATGACAATTTTCTTCGATGACGCAATCAGACATGATGATCGAATTCTCAATATGACAACCCGAGTTGATACAGACGTTTCTTCCGATCAAAGATCGGCTGATCTTGCAGTCGAAAAGCTTTGAGCCACTCCCTATCGAGGACTTAAAGATTTCGACACCTTTAGACCCTCCGTAATGGGCTGAGGGCAACTGTTCTCCCATGGTTCTGATTTTCCATTCAGGAGTGCAAGTGCGCTGTTTTTCAAGCTGATCCAGGAAGATCATGTTGGCATCGAAATAACTGCGGATGGTACCGACATCCTGCCAGTAATAACCGAACCGACTGTCAACGAAAGAATAGGCCTTTACTTTATCGATGCCCAGCATGGACGGGATGATGTCTTTTCCGAAATCATGCGAACTTTTATTGCGGGCGTCCTGCGCGAGACTTTTGACCAGCGAGTCGGTCTTAAAGAGGTAGATTCCCATATTGATGAAACAATCATCCCCTTCCCCCGGGATTAGGGAGGGATCGCTTGGTTTTTCAAGGAAGGATGTGATATTTTGATCCTGATCGGCCGTGAGAACACCGAACTGATAGGCTTCCTGTTTTTTGATCTTTAAAACCGACAAGGTTAAATCCGCGTCCTGGCTTGTATGCTGCGCGAAGATCTCGCTGTAGTCCATGTTGTAAATATGGTCGCCGGATAAAATCAGGACATGATCGGGCCGATGGTCTTCCAGAAGATGCAGATTTTGAAAGATCGCGTCCGCGGTTCCCTGATACCACTTGTCTGATATTCTCTGCTGAGCTGGCACTGAGGAGATGAATTCGGAGAGCTCGTGAGCCAGAAAGTTCCACCCGATTTTAAGATGACTTTCCAGTGAAAGACTTTTGGTTTGGGTCAGGACATAGATTTGTCTCAGTCCGGAATTGATGCAGTTTGATAGAACATAATCGATAATCCTGAACCGGGCGGCGAATGGGACCGCGGGTTTGGAGCGGTCTCGTGTCAGAGGATAAAGCCTGCTGCCTTTTCCGCCGGCAAGGATGAAGGTTAAAATGTTCTTAGCTTGTAGGGACATGTTTTTTTGCTTTAGGGATTTAATATATCTTGCACGGTCTGCTTCAGTTCCGTCAAATTGCCGCTTTTTATGACGTAGGATGTCGCACTCCAGGTCAGGTAGTTTTCCTTGAAATGACTATAGGCGCTGTGAATGATAACCGGTAGATTGTTTTGGGTACTGATGATCTTTTCCAGCGCTTCGATTCCGTCCATTCCTGGCATTTTGATATCAAGGATGACCAGATCGACCGCTTGTTTCTTTAAACTCAGCAGTCCATTGAAGGCGCTGTTGGCTGTTGATACCTCATAGCCGAGATCGGTAAATTCCAGGCTGAGTAATTCGCAAATATTGACTTCATCGTCGATAACCAAAATCCGTTTTTTTTGTCCCATTGGCTCACTCCGAATAATGTTCACTAAAAGTAATTTTAAACGTCGTTCCTTTTGTCGGTACGGATGTGACTTCGATACTGCCACCGTTTTTTTCTACCAGTTTCTTGACGACGACTAAACCCAATCCTGTTCCATCCTTTTTAGTGGTATAAAAGGGTGAAAAAATCTTTTCAATTTCGGTGCTAGGAAATCCAGGTCCAGTATCTTGAATCGTGAAGATTATTTTTTCTTTAACGTAATTGGCTAAAATAATCAACAAACCATTTTTATCAATTGCTTCGACCGAGTTTTTAACCAGATTGCTGATAATCTCGAAAAGGTGATGCTCTTTTATATTAATATTGGGTAGATTGCCCTGTAAATTAACATTGACGGAAATCTCCCTTTTTAAGATTTCTTCCTCCATCAGCGCAATGACCCTATTGATGACCTTGGAGGAGTCACAGCGGCCCTGGTCAACTTTTTCGGGTACGGAGCTTGATAAAATATCGTTGATGACCAACTCCAGGGTATCGACGGTCTCTACGATTCTCTTTAAGGAGTCGTAATGTTTGCTTCTGGTCGCGGTCTGGTTAAATACCCGCCTTGCAAATCCGCCAATGATCGCGAGCGGACCCCTGACCTCATGGGCCATATGGGCTACAAGCTCTCCCATGGCAGCGAGTTTCTCTTTTTGTACTAGGATAGCCTGACTTTCCCTAATTTGTAAATTTGCTTTTTTAACATTGGTGATACTTTCTTCCAATTTGATCAACAATCGGACTGACTCGATCACGTTGACGGCTGTTTTTGTGAATCGGGTCAGTTTTTTTATATCCAGGTTGGTGATGGGTCTGCGGGTCACTTGGTTGTCGGCGATAATCACTCCGATGGACCTTCCATGCCAAATCATTGGAATAATGATGCATTCGCTCACAGATAAAAGTTGTCTCAACCAAATTACGCTCGGATCATTCACGTTTAAAGAATTATCGTTCACGATGATGTATTTTTGGGTAACTAAGGGCTGAATCAGAATATGTTCATAATCGTCTAGCTTAACATTGATTTGCTGAACCATTTCATTGACCAAGAAATCCTTTTGGTATTTTAGATTCTGGTAGTGAGTGATCATTTCAGTTAAGGTTTTTGGAGTTTGGTCAAATTCCTGATAAATCTTGCCCGCTTCTTCACCAGAGCCCGGTCCGATCGCTTGTATTCCTTTGAGGCTTTCTGATTTTTGGTCGATGTAAAGTAAAAAAGCCCGGTTGAATTGAAGACCTTGTCCTGCCGTAATCGAAACCAAGACCGCACCGAAAATGTCATAGATGGTTTGGTCGAGCTGGTCATCGTTCATTTGGTGGAAACGCTCGTTGAGTTGCTTCATTTTGGAATTGACGAGTTGTTGGAGCTCGACCTCCTCAGTGATATTGTCGAGTGAGAGCAACAGAAGGATTTTGTCTTCATGAGTCAACTTGAAGATGGAGAACTCGACATCGATGATGATATTGTTTTTTTGTTTTAATTTGGCGCTTTGGTTGATAAGCGAAGTTACTGATTGATTGGAATCCAGCAGATTCTCAAAAAAAAGCTCCTCCGTTACAAATTCAGGCAAAAGGACCGAAAAGGATTGATTGTTGATTTCATCCTCATTGAAACCGAATTGTTGTTTGGCGGGTTGGCTCCAATGGACGATCTTGTAATCCGAATCGATGATCATCCATACATTAAGAATTTTATCCAGATTTTGGAATAGGACTTCCTGGTAGATCATATTAAAAGAGCCTTACAAATAAATTTAACAGACGGTTTTTTCTAAACAACCCGATGATTTTTGTTGATCCAATTACTACTCTATCAGATTTAGTAATATCAAATAAATTTTGAGTGAGCAAACTATCGTTTTCTATGATGATCATCGTGACTTTAATCAATGATCGACAAGGCTTTTTTAAACTCGTACTTTTTAATCAATGATTCAACGTTAATAAAGAGTTCTTTTTTTCGTACGGAAGTTCCAGTGCGAGAATTTCGCTTAATTTCTGATCGCATGGAAGCTTACGGTTCGATTTCAAAGCTAGTTTAAGGTCTTCCATTAACTGCTCAAATTCAGTTGAATCAAAGGGACGCTAGAGAACCTCACTCTTAGAATCGTTATTTTTTAACTGCAGACTGAAAATTTCCCGCAGTGAGTTCAGAACAAGTTTTATTGATGAATCCAGTTCATCTATTAGCAGTTCGAGCTCCATATGGGAATCGTTATTTAAGGCGTTTTCCAGTTTTTGAGCGGTATCCGCCAAAGTGGACGCGCCGATACTATCGGCCAAACCCTTTAGGCTGTGAATATCCAATAAGGTTGTTTTCCGGTCTAAATCAACCTGATTTTTAAACAGGCTTAGATCACTGGAAAAATAATTGTCATAAAATCGGTGAAGGTGCTTTAAGTAGTCCGCTGATTAGTGGTTCATTCTGGATAAAGCCAGTTCAATATCGAGATTGGGTATTGTAAAGGTAGTCCTTAAAATTGACGAAAGCTTTGTAAACGATGATAAAAGCCTGGATCTTAATAAAATGACCGATGATATTGGGAAGTCCATATAGTTTAACATAAAGCGTAAAGCTAAGTTCAGAAAAAATAAAAAAGATGATCGACCAGGTAAAAAAATGGATGAAATGCTTATCAAAGTCTCTGGCTTTAGATCTCAAAGTTAAAATAGAACCCAATAAAAACAAAGAAATGATATATTCGCTGATTTTCCTAAAAAGGCAAGGGCCTGGAGATATCGGGCGATGATCCAAAGCTGAACAGCTCATTGGGAAGAGGGAGAAAGATGTTCATGCCGTTGTAGAGAAGGACAAAGAGAAAATCGATGGCCAAAACCTCGCAAAGTGCGGCTACGATTAAATTAAGTTAACTACTTTCCTTGAGACCGATGCTGTTAACAGCGATGACGAAAACACCAAAAACGATCAGGATGCTACAAATTCGGCTAAAACACTTAACAATAAATAAGACTGAGTCTCGGAGATGAACAGAACGGTTAAAAGCGCGATTAGAAAAAACAGTTCCTTTATGGAGAAAATATTTAACCAAGTTCCCTGTCGAGAGCGTTTGAGGTGTTGTGGATTGATATGATTCATTTTAATGAATTAATAATTGGTTTTATCGGTGTCTCTCAAGTTAATGACCACTTTTACAACGGATTATATAAATGATATCATAAAGATCGGGTCAAATTAATACATCGTTTTATGCAATTATTATTAATTATTTAAATAGATAAAGCTCCATTAGTCTAGCGATAAGGTTACTCTATCGAAGTCTTCTTTTGCGTAACGCCCTGGAAAATGGAAAAGTTTTTTTAGGGATTTCTGATGGCTGGAGGTTTTATCATACAATTTTGAGGGATTGATGTCATCATTTAGGTTGTCTGATTTAAAATGAAGCATTAAAGTTTAGTTAAAAACAAAACATGAGGAAACATGATCAACCTGGCCCATCTATCGGATGAATTTCCTATCGATATTTCAGAAAAAGATTTTGAAAAAATGATCGCCATGAAAACGATCGGATGGACTCAATGTGATAGCGAGATGGAATGGCTTTCCAAACTTTATTACTTACGGAAAGGAGTAAAAGAAGGCAAAATATCCAAGGAAGATTTCCACCAAAAGGAAAAAGCACTGGTCATCAACTGGTGGGAAAAATGGTGCTAAAACATATTGAAGATCATTAAAGGGCAATTCAAGGATTCAGTTCGAGCTTTCAGACAAGATTAAGTGACATATAATCAATTATATATTGAGAAGTTTATTTTCACTTGGGGAAAAATGTTATATAATCGATTATGAGATAAAACCGGGTTTCATAGGAGGGAAGATGAGTATCAAAGTCTTAATAAAAAGAAAAATCATATCCGATAAATATGCGGAACTTGCCGAGCTTTTAAAACAGATGCGAACGAGTTGTACACAACAGCCAGGCTATATTTCAGGGGAGACCTTAAACCGTCTGGATAAACCAGGAGAAAATTTGGTGATCAGCACCTGGAAAACCCTTGAGGATTGGCAAAACTGGCAGAAAAGCCCTAGTCGTATAGATATTCAGGAAAATATTGATTTCTTATTGCAGGAAAAAACAGAATTTGAAATTTATCAGGCCTGAATAGAATTATAAAGTCAGGGTTGAGTGAAATTGGACTTAATAATAATTGATTTTGAATGGTCTGGACTTATGATGGAAAGACCCTTTTCATCAGTTCGCTTAGATACTGTGGATCTCTCAGAGATTGGATCTCAAGAAAGTGCAAGTCGATATTTTGTTTTGCAAGTAACTCCAGTTTTCCCCGCGACAAAAATCCGTTAAAAAGAGCGATGATAGGCGTGAACTGGTAAAGAGACTCCTCAGTTCTTAAAAGTTTTATCAAATGCGTCAATAAATCGATATCCATCTCCAAAATCAGCAGATCGGCAAAGACGCTGTTAAGCCTTGTCGTGGCGGTCTCGAAATATTTCGCGATCAAAGGAACATTTTGTCTGGCCAGTTCATGTTGGGTTTCCAAATTTCTTTTTATCTTGCTGGAGTACTTTCTGTTGATTTGTTTTACCTGATCATCAGGGAGTTTTTGTATAAGATCCAGGCTTAAAGAAAACTCCTCGATCATATTAGGGTCGATGGAGTTGGAAATCCTGATCAGAGCCTTGGATATCTGCTTTGACAAGCCCGCTTGAGTAGTGCAAATTCCGATCTTTTTGCTCGGCGAGAGACTAAGAAGCCTTTTTTTGATGGAACTGTGTCTTTTGATTGCCAGTTCATTAATTGAGCTTAGGTTCTTTTTGAAAAAATCCGCAGTTTGATCCCAAAATTCATAATAAGTTAATTGATTGAGTTCCTGATCGATCATTTGTATTTCATCTTTGATTTTGGCGATATTATTATTGACGATCGGATTGTATTTTCCTCCCAGTTCACTCTCCAGCCTTGTCAAATTCTCCAAAATACTGTTCTTGCAGGAATGATTTATTAAAATAAAACCGTTTTGAGAAAAATCCTTTAAATAGGTTGGTTGAAATGAAACCAATTTGTCCTGACTGTCAATTTTGCTGATGTCGAGAAGGATTTTTTTAGGGATTTTATTAAGCTGATGATTCATCAAGGTAGCATGCAGCTTATCGGTGTAGATAATCAAAGCTTTTTCATCTGTTCGGTTGATGATTTCATTTTTGCTTTGATCCCATAATTCGGCTTTGTTTATCAACTCACGCAGCAAAGCGAGATTTTTTTCAGCGTTTTGGACCTGAAGATCTTCATGTGACTTGAAGACCTGAACGCTTTTGGCGGTCTTGAGCCGCTCTTTATAGCGGTTTCTTTTGGAAATAAGCTCTGATTTTTGTTTCTTCAAAAAGACACTGTCCAGTGGTTTGAGTGGTGGGATCTGGAAATCGACTGGTTCCTCCAAGAGGGAAGTGAATTCCTTAAAAATTTCAACCCCCTTTTGAATCGGCAATGAGAGATGTAATGACCGGTCTTGGATTTTTTCACTGGTCAAGTTGATTAAGATTCTCTCGGACTGGGTCAGATCCTGTCCATAAACCGAAACCTGATGGTAGCCTTCCTGTTCGAGATGAAATTTGATGATTTTTGAGACGAATTGATATTGAGATAAGACAGTGACCGGAATATTGTTTTTGATGAGCGAATTTTGATTAAAAATGATCTTTAAAAACTTGTCGGCATAAACCCGCTTGATGAATTCGGCAATCCTTGAAAGATTCGCGATAAGACCTGGATGATTTTTTTTAAGCGATAAATGGGTACTGATTCCATGGATCGTCATGTCTTCGGTCTCAAAAGATAAAATATCCCGATGATGAAAACCCGATATTAAATAGGTCCGCTCATTGACGACCAAAAGTCCGGACAGCTCATGTTCTTTAAGCTCACGCTCGATTTCACCAGTGATCAGATCGATAAAACCAGTAGTCGGGTACTTCTTCCCTTTCCAGATAACCGCTTCGATTTCATCCCAGGGCCAAAAATTAATATTTTTGGTTTGATCTCTCAAGCTCTCAATTTGAGGGGGTAGCTCAATGACAGGGGTTGGCTTGACTTCATGTCGAATGTAAAGGCTGTCATCTTTAATGAATATCTGGCTGGGTCTGCTTAGCCGGATATAGCCGATATTTGAAAAACAAAACAAAGGATAAAGGTTTTTATTGAAGTACTCTAAAAAAAACCGATCAAGATCTTTTTCCAAAAGGAAAAAATGCGGATTAAAGGAAGATTTGGATTTGGAAGTCAAAGTGACGAAACGTTCGAAACTTTCAAAATGGCTAAAGGAACATGCCGAAGTGATGATAAGGTCGGGTTTGAGCTGAAAAAGCTTTTGAATGCCTTCTTCTTCGTGTTTTTCCCAGTTCTTTTGGAAAAAGACAAATTCAAAGTCAATTTCGCTGGGTATTAACTCAAACTGGATGAGGTTGGATAGTTTTTTCCAATGAGAAAGACGAAGGCCGACTCCAAAAATGATGACTTTACTGGTAGCGATATTTTTCATTTCATCTATTCGAGCGCAGAAGGGGACCAAAATCGCCGTAAAGCAGTTGGAATATCCCAACCGCGGTGATTGCGGCCGTATCGGATCTGAGTATCCTCGGACCCAGGCGGATGGGTCTCGCGTTGAATATTTCAATCTCATCTTTTTGAAAGCCGCCTTCAGGACCGATCAGGATTCTCACGCCATTATTATGGGTGCGCAAGATAACTTGATCGGGCCTTTCGCCTTCGGGACTAAGTAATATAAGTTCGTTGTCCTCATCTGGCAGGTCAGCTTTGCTTGATCCAGAAAAAGTATGGCCAGAAAAAACAATTTCGGGTGGTGATAGACGACCGGATTGTTTGCAGGACTCGACCGCAATTTTCCTCCATCTTAGAAGTTTTTTATGGACATCTGAGCCGCAGGGGGGGCGTTGGGAGAAGCGGCTTGTGAAAACCGTAACCTGACTGACGCCAAGCTCGGTCGTCTTTTGTATCAGATGATCCATAGCCTTATCCTTGACGAGCGACTGAAGAAGATGGATCTTAAAATCAGGTTCACTGGGAACCGGCATCTCCTTTAAGACCTTCAAACGAATCGTTTTGTTTTGCAGTTGAATAATTTCTGTCTGAAAACGCTTTTGAGCCAGGTCCTGGATGACGATTTGGTCGCCGAGTTGCTTGCGGCGTGATTTTAAAATATGAAGGGCTTCCTCACCCTTGATTTCAAATGTCTCCAAAGGATTGATTTCACCACTGAAAATAAAATATGACACGGAGTACTTGATAAAAATAATTAAGATGCATAATCTGAAATTCGATATTCTTTATTATAATTTCTTCTCATATTTCAGACTGTCTTACAAGAGGCTTCAACCTTTTCCATTCTAACCAATGGGGTTATGGTCAACTGGATAATATCTCGGAGATAAGATGAGTGACAAGCTAACCCAGCTAAAGAAAATGACGGTTGTCGTCGCAGATACGGGTGATTTCGATTCCATAGCCAAGTATTCTCCTATCGACGCTACGACCAACCCCACTTTAATCCTTAAGGCATCTCAGATGCCCGCTTATCAAGGTTTGGTTAAGGAGGCGGCTGATTGGGCACAAGAACAGGGAGGCGATGAGACGAAAAGGGTTGATGATTTCATCGATAAACTCTCGGTTAATTTCGGTGAACAGATATTAAAGATCATACCTGGAAATGTATCCACTGAGGTAGACGCGCGGCTCTCTTTTGACACCGAGGAAACCATCAAAAGAGCGGAGAGGTTAATTGAGCTTTACCAGAAACAGGGCATTGCCAAAGACAGGGTTTTGATTAAGATTGCCGCGACCTGGGAGGGGATCAGGGCGGCAGAAGTCTTGGAGAAAAGGAAGATTCGTTGTAACCTGACCCTTTTGTTTGGGTTCGCCCAAGCGGTGGCTTGTGCGGAGGCAGGCGTATTTCTGGTTTCGCCTTTCGTAGGAAGGATATTGGATTGGTATAAGGCAAAATACCAAAGGGATTATGACGCCCAGGAAGACCCGGGAGTCAACTCGGTTAAAAAGATTTATCATTATTATAAGAAGCACGGCTATCAGACCATCGTCATGGGGGCCAGTTTTAGAAATAAGGGTGAGATCGAGGAATTGGCCGGATGTGACCGTTTGACGATCGGACCTAATTTTCTTGAAGAATTATCCCATGATAACGAAAACCTAACCCAAAAACTCAGTCAGGAGTATTCGGCCGGTGAAGATTTGGAAAAAATAAACCTTGACGAAAAAAACTTTCGCCGGATGATGAACGATGACGCGATGGCGACTGAAAAACTCGCTGAAGGCATTAGAAACTTCAGCATTGACCTCGTTAAGCTGGAAGATTACGTCAAGAAAATCATGAATTAGTTTGAAAACAAATCATAACTGAAAAATATATCGAAAATAATGAGCGTCATATTATCTGGAAACGAAATTAAAAAGCAAATCCTGGTCGAATTGAAAGACGAGGTGGATCATCTCATTGAAAAAAATATAAAGCCTTCCTTGTCGGTTATTTTAGCGGGCGGGGATCCCGCATCAGAGATTTACGTGTCCAGTAAAATCAGAACCTGCCAGGAGATCGGCATCCAATCGGTCGCCAGAAAGCTTCCCCAGTCTGTAAGCCAGCAGGAATTGCTGGAAGTCGTAGGCGAGTTGAATCGGGATCCGTCCGTACATGGGATTTTATGTCAGGTACCCCTTCCGGAACAATGCCAGGAAGAGGAAGTTTTAGAGGCGATTGATCCACTTAAGGATGTCGATTGTTTTCATCCCTTTAATGTCGGACTGCTGGCGACGGGAAACCCCCGCTTTATGCCCTGCACGCCTTACGGGATCTTGCAGATTCTAAAAAGAAGCGGTATTTTAACGAAAGGTAAAAACGTGGTGGTGCTCGGCAGGAGCAATATCGTGGGAAGACCCTTGTCGATCCTGATTTCGCAAAAGGGCTGGGACGCGACGGTGACCCTCTGCCATTCGAAAACAGAAAATATCGAAGAAGTTTGTTCAAGGGCGGATATCCTGATCGCAGCGATCGGAATTTCTAAGTTTATCAAGCGAGAACATGTTAAAAAAGACGCGGTGATCATTGATGTCGGTATGAACCGTATCATTGATCCGACTCACCCCAAGGGGAAGCGTTTAACCGGCGATGTCGATTTCGAGGCTGTTAAAGACAAGGTGTCGGCCATCACCCCGGTACCGGGGGGTGTCGGACCGATGACCATCGCTATGCTCATGTTAAACACCATCAATGCGGCAAGGATTTCCAATGACCTTCCTTTATTCCAGCTTTAGAGCGACAACAACTTTTCACGAAATCGATTGAACTCTCCCTTTAAAACAAAATACAAACAACTTCAAAACGGCCTGAAAATCTATACGACTCAGTATAAAGGCATCCAATCGGTATATCTGCATGCCTGGGTTTTTGTGGGTTCCGCCTATGAGACCGAAAAAAACAACGGGATCTCGCATTTCCTTGAACATATGATGTTCAGGGGCAACGAAAAGCTGGGTGACGGGTTTCAGTTCAATTATCTGATGGAGGAGCTCGGTGGTGAGTTAAACGCTGCG
>JAOUME010000046.1 GCA_029881655.1 Deltaproteobacteria bacterium
AAAGCAGGTTATTAAAAATCTGGGTCAGATCGTTGTTGTTGCAGGATACGGACGGTTTTTCTTTGCCAATCAGTTTGTAATTGATCTGAATGCCCTTGGGATTGGCCATATGTTTGATTGTTTGAACCGAAGACAGGGCGATCTCGTCGAGGGAGACGGGGATTTGTTCGAAGTTTTCATTTTGCGCCTGAATTTGAGAAAGTGTCAGGATATCGTTGATCATGCTTAAGAGGAACTCGCCTGAGCTACGGATATGCCCCAGGTATTCGGTTTGCAGTTCAGGTGGCACGACTTCATCCAGCATGATCCTGGTGAATCCTAAAATACCGTTCAGTGGTGATTTCAGGTCGTGGGAAGTGACGGTCAAAAATTCGTCCTTAAGCTTGTTTAAGTGCTTTAGTTCTTGAACCTGTTCGAAAAGTTTTTTATTTAACACGCGGGATTCTAGATGAACCCGGATTCTGGCAACCAATTCTTCCTTGGCAAATGGCTTGATCACATAATCAGAAGCTCCCGCCTTGAACATTTCCAGGATGGAGTCCCTCTCGGACATGGCACTTAAGAAGATGATGGGTGTGGTGCGGTTGCCGAATTCATTTCTGATCTTTTGGCAGAGTTCCTCACCGTTCATCTGCGGCATTAAAAAATCCGTCAGGACAAGATCGATTTCGGATTCCTTGGTCTGAAAGATTTTCAAAGCTTCCACCCCGTTAGCCGCAAGCAGCGTGACGATGCCTTCTGACTGTAGTATGTTGTTGAGCAGGTGACGGCTCATGTCGTTGTCTTCGACAACCAGTGTCACGAGTCCCTTCAGAGCGGATTCCTGTCTTAAGAGCTTGTTGACAGTTTTCAAGACTTCTCCTTTTAAAAAAGGTTTAGTGATGAAATCGCTGACCCCGACCTGAAAGCCCTTGGCCCGGTCTTCGAGTGTGTCATTGGAAGTGATGAAAATAATGGGGAGCTGGTTTTGCGATAAAGAGAGATTTGGCTGAATTTCGGTGCGGATTTTAAAACAGGTGTCAAATCCGTTCATCTGAGGCATTTCGACATCCATGGTGATCAGGTGTGGCTGAATATCCGGTATTAATTCCAGAGCACTGAGTCCGTTTTTAGCTTCAAAAATCTCATAACCACCAGATTTAAGCTCTTTTGCGATTAGGGCGCGCACAATATCGTTGTCTTCAACGACCAAAATTCTCATGTTGCCTCTTGTTTAAGGTATCTTTATCATAAAATGATCCATCTCACTCGTCATGATGGGCACATGGCTCAAGGGTCAATGCGGATCAACCGGGTCGGAGAAGTCACGATCGGCATCTTGTCGATCTCGTTGATGGCGGCCCTGATGTCTTTTTCCCTGGCAATATGCGTTAAAATCACCACGGCCACTGGCAGACCGGGGACATGTTCCTTTGATTTCTGGATCATGCAACGGATGCTGATGTTGTTTTCTCCAAGGCTTTTCGTCAGAGAAGCCAAAACCCCAACTTTGTCCAGAACCGTGAATCGGAGATAGTACTCGGTCTCCAGTTCATCGATTGGCAGGATTTGTTTTTTTCGCAAATGTTCGATCTGAAAAGACAAAGGAGGCGGACTCGACGTGTCGCTAGAGGACAAAGCTCTTCCGATCTGGATCAGGTCGCCTAAAACAGCCGAAGAGGTTGGGTAAGAACCCGCTCCCGCGCCGTAACTGAGGGTTTCTCCCACGAAATTGCCCATGACCTGGACGGCGTTAAAGGCTCCGTTAACCGAAGCCAGGATTGAGTTTTTATTAACCAGGGTTGGGTGGACTCTGGCCTCGAAGCCCTTATCGTCATCTCTGGCTTTACCTAAAAGTTTGACGACGTAACCGAAATCATCGGCGATCTCGATATCGATCGGTTCGATTTGGGCGATGCCTTCGATATACAGAGATTTAAAATCGAAAATAGCGTTAAATGACAGGTTCATCAAAAGGATCAGCTTGTGCGCGGCATCGATACCCTCGATATCGAAAGTCGGATCGGCTTCGGCGAAACCTTTTTCCTGGGCTTCCTTCAAGGCGCTCAAAAAGGTTTCGTTCTTTTCGCTCATTGAAGAGAGAATGTAGTTTGCCGTGCCGTTGATGATACCCGAAATTTCCATAATCTTATCACCGCTGTAGCTTTCTCGGATGTTGCGTATGATGGGGATGCCACCGGCCACGCTGGCCTCGTAACCAAAAAGCCCTTTTGACGTGTAGGCGGCGTTGAAAATTTCTTCGGCACACTCAGCCAACAGTGCCTTGTTGGCAGTCACGACGGATTTTCCCTTTTTCAGGGATTGAAGGATAATACTTTTGGCCAGATCGATTCCTCCGATCAACTCTACCACGATATCGATCTCGGGATCATTGATAATATCGTTAATTTTATTGCTTATCTGAATATTTTTAAGGTCGATGCCCCTTTCTTTGTCGGGGTTGGCCGTAACGGCCCTTGTAATTCTTATTTCCCGCCCCAAGCGTTTTTTAATCAGTGAGCCGTTGTCATTTAGCTGGTTGACGACGCCTTTACCGACCGTACCAAGGCCGAACAGCCCGATGTTGATATAATTCTTCACAAAAAATCCCTAAAATCGATTGAGTTACACTTAGTAATAGTGTTTTTTGACTTTACTAATTAGATACATCACTTAGGCAATTTAGGTCAATAGGCAGTCAATTTTGAATCGAGGTGTTCTCTTAGCAGTTTTTTAAAGCTGCTCTTGATTAGCTTCGGTTTGTCTGCCGGGTCGAAGTAAAAATAATCGATCACCTGGTTGCCGATGGTGGTGATGGTGACCTGTTTTGGCTGGGCTTTAATCTCACTGAAGGCCAACAGGATTTTAAAGAGGCAAAAAGGATGATCGTAAAGAGAAATTTTGGCTACGAAAAACTCCTTGGTGATACGGCTGTAATGATTATTGCCGTCTTCATTTACCAGATAACCTTTTTCGCTCTCGGTAAAAAATTGCAGTTGAAAAAAAGCGTCCTGATCGTTTTTCCGTTTTTCAAGTTTCAGCTTGGGGATACTCATGTTGGCGATCATGCTTTCAAGTTCGATATTGGATAGTCCTTCTTTCTCATTGACTCTTGAAGTCTGGAAGTAGCCGATGATACCAACCTGCTGGTCGTTGTATAAAATCCGGTTGATCTTGCCGTTTTCGATATTGATGCCCTTATGGTTAATGGCATAGGCCACCTTTGTCTCAACCTGGGGGTCGCCCAAGCTATAAAACATCAGCGTGTCGTACTCACCCTGATCACCTTTGACGAAACTGATTCGGACCTCGTCACTTCTAAAGCGTTTGAACTGGAGGACCTGAGTCGCCAGAGTATCTACCGAAGAGCTGAGCAGGTGACGGTTGGGCACGGCGGAGAAAAACCACCTGATGACTTCCTTGTAGGGGCTGATCTCAAGGAGGTTCTCGAAACCTACCGATTGTCTTAAGGTTCGTTTGAAAGTCATTTTGTAACTCTCGACACTAATATTATCCAGGTGAGATTTATTGATGAATTCAAGATTGCTTTCAAGCTGGGGTTTTTGCTTTACGACCTTTTCGGATTTAGGCAGAGAGAGTTTTTCCAGGGGTTGGATGATCACCTCATCCAAACTTTTATCGCGGCACTGTTTGATGAAAAGCTCAAAAAGCACGGAAACTTTCAAGTCCTCGATGATTCGATCTAGGTAGTCGTGGGCGACAAAGTGCAGTGATTTCCGGTCCTTGGTCTGGATGAATTCGTCAAGGATGCTGATCGTTTTTTCAAAAAAGCTTTCCAGATGAGCGGACTTTTTGTTCAGTTCGGAGTTGACGCTTTTAAAGTCGCTGATATTGATCAGATAAAGCAGGATCGTTTTCTTGGGGTCTCGTTCGGCGAGCTCGAAGAACTTTAAGATTCCAAGATCCAGGTGGGTAGAGAGCTGGCTGTAGCGGACAACGGACTGATGATTTCTCACCAAAAGTCGCACCATGACAAGAAGGTCTGATTCGGAATCCCAACCCAGCTTGATCAGCATCTTGGCGGAGAGTTCGGGACCTGATTTTTCGTGATCCTTGTGAGGGTTGATTTTGCCCAGGTCGTGAAACAAAACCGCCCATTTCAAAGCGAAAAGATCATCCGGGCTGATCAATTGCCAGAAATCGGGTTCTTTGGCCTGAAGTTTGTTGATTTCCATTTCAACCTGGATGAGTGCCTTTACCGAGTGGACGCAAAGGGGGTATTCGTGAATGGAAAGGTTTCTTAGCAGGAATCTCATCTGGTTCACTTCGGGTAAAAAGACTCCCAGGAGGCTGGTTGATGAACCATTCCACTCGATATTACCCGAAATAACGATCATCTGGTCTACCGCTGAAGACGCTTTGTCCGCGATGAACAAATCATAGATAAAATCCTTGATCTTTTCTTTGGGGAAAGATTTTTTCTTCCTTTCCAGATTTGGAATGATCCTGGAGAAGGAATCAATCAGCTCCGGGCTTAAGCGGTAGCCTGTTTTGGCGAGATACAGAAAAAGCGAAAAAAGATTATCGGGATTTAAAAAAGTTTCTGTGAAAAGGTCTTCATGCAAGAAGGTTCTCCAGAAACTTTTCTTTAAGGGGTTGGGACTGTGGCTGGTTTGTCCGGCTGTGTTGGGAAAGATCTCGATATGGGTCAGTTGATCCTTACCCAGATGAATCAGTGTTTTGAAATGATCGAAATACTGAGTGATTTTGCGGTCTAAAACCAGATTGGATATTTTTTGGGAAATCACCGAGACCGAATCGACCGAAAACAATCTCAAACGATCCATTTCGTCCACGGTCGTAAAACGATATTTTAGCCGAAGATAGCCCCTTAAGGATAGATTGTCCAAATAGTTGATATCGTTTTTTGTTTTTTTTGGGGGGAATTTTAGCCCTGCGTTGGTGAAATCCTCTTGATAACAACTGATCAACCCAAGAAAATTTCTCAATTCGAAGTAAAAATACAGCGCTGTTTTTAACTTTTCTAACTCAAGACTCGAGATCCAGTTTTTTTGAACGAGAAGTTCCAAAAGATTTATGGAATTGGAGCGGTGGGTCTTAAAAAGGATCATACTCATCCACAGAGCGTAGTGGAAGTGCCTCAAGCCTCCAAAGCTTTCCTTGATCCAGAAGTCATCATTGCTGGTTTTGGTATGCTCATCGAGTTGGCCCTTTAAAAAACGGATCAGTGTTTCCTTGAGTTTGTTGGGTAAAATCTGTGATTTAAGCTCCTTGAGGATTTGGGAGTTACCCAAGAGGTTTCGTCCCTCTAAGATGGAGGGAACCGCATGCAAACTGGCCTGTCTCGAAAAGCGCGAGAAATCCTCATCCAACTCAAAGTACTGCGAGGCGAAATCAATAGACAGGGTATGGAAAAGTTCCTCCATTCTTTTGATGGTTTCCTGCGCGAAATGTACCAGTGCCGGGTTGGTGCCTATTTTTTTAACGCAGTAGCCCAAATCAACGTCCGAGCAAAAGCTCAGCTCTTCCCTTCCGTAACCACCCCTGGCGAAAATGGTCATGATTTTAAAGAGTTTGTTCTGGGTGATTCTTATTTTAGGAACCAAGGGGATGATTTCCTCGAGTTCGGCTACTTCGTTTTTGACGCGTTTGATGTCTTCCTGGATTTGCTGTTGGCTTTTTTTGTAATAGGTGATTTCAAAGGAGTCCAGGTAAAGGGGATGTCCTTTTTTCAAAAGCAACTGATTGCTGATCTCGGTTTCCTTTTGAATCTTGTCATTTAACTTGTTTTTTAGATAATTGAGTTGCTTTGAACTGTAGCTGAGCATTTCGATCTTTAGAAGCTCCTTTTCTTCCAAGATGTACTCCCAGGTGAATTCGATCCAGGCATCCATCCAACTCGTGTGAGCGGTGATGATGGCCTCGGTCCCTGTTTCATTTAACAGAAATCTGGCCGACAGATTGCGGAAATCCTGATAATGCTTGGCGAAAAACTGCTGGTATAGTTCTTTTCTTTCCTTAAGGGTGGGGTAACTAGATGGGGGATAATCCAGTTTCTTTTCCTTAAAAAAAGCGAGGTGATCTTTTGTCTGAAATTCGAGTATTGGATTTGTTTTAAACGGCATACTAATAAATATAATGATTGTGTATCGCTCTGTTAGACTAGGTTAATATTTTAATTTGAGCAATTTCAAAGTACGGGTCTCAAAGGATTCGTTTGGTCTGGACATAGACAGAGCCATACCTTAAGCTTTAACTTAAAGAGGCTCCGGTGAATAGGCAGCAGGAAATCAAACCGGAGTAATTTATTTGTTAGAGCTTAAAAACCCTCTAAAACCATATCGTTTTCTCAAAAGAAACATAAGGATATATGACGGTCGGTTCAAAAGGCAGAACATTGATCTTATCGGGTCTGGGGCTGAATTGTGAGAAGGAGACGGCCTATTGTTGCGAGAAATCGGGAGCAAAAAAGGTGGATATCGTCCATACGCTACTTTTTTTAAATGGACAGGTTAAGCTAAAGGAATATGATTTTTTGATTTTTATCGGCGGGTTTCTGGATGGGGATTACCTAGGTTCGGCCAAAGTAGCGGTTAACCGCTTTAAATTTGCCCGCCTTGAAGGTGAAAGTCTGAAACGGCAGCTTTCTGATTTTATTGCGGCGGAGAAGCTGATCCTGGGGATTTGTAACGGTTTTCAGTTTATGGTGAAGCTGGGCCTTTTGCCCGATGAGAGTATGGCTTTTCAGTCTCAGAAGGCATCTCTAACCCAAAATCATAACGCTCTTTTTGAAGACCGTTGGGTTCAATTAAAGGTCAATCCCAAAAATTCCAACATTTTCACCAAAGGCATTAGCCAGCTCGAACTTCCGGTGCGCCATGGAGAAGGGAAGATCGTGGTTACGGACCCGGATTTTCAAAAGCGGATCTTAAACGACGAATTGATCGCGATGTATTACGCCGATGAAAAAGGGGAACAAACCGCCGAGTACCCCCATAATCCGAACGGCTCTTGGGAAAATGCCGCGGCCCTCAGCAATAAGAGGGGCAATCTGTTTGGTTTGATGCCCCATCCGGAAGCCTATAACCACTATACCAACCATCCCCAATGGACAAGGCGTGAAAACCAGGGCGAAGATGGAGACGGGCTTTTGATCTTTAAAAACGCCTATCGTTATCTTTCTTAGTGCTTGTCTTAATACCAAAGCTTTCTCAACCTCCAGATGACGAAAAATCAAAGCTATTATCTCGATAACGCCGCGACAACAAGGCCATTCGAGAAAGTTGTCGAGCAGGTCGAATTTTGTCTTGTCGAGGATTTCGGCAACCCCTCAAGCGTCCATCTTCCCGGTGTCCGCGCCAAAAGACTTGTGGAGGAATCAAGAGGGATTCTGGCTGGAATTTTTGGGGTCCCCCTTGAGGGCGTGTTTTTTTTAAGTGGCGGCACCGAGAGCGATAATCTGGCCATCAAGGGGCTATTTGAGTTTCCTTTAAGTGAAGAGGTGGAGTTGATCACCACGCCACTTGAGCATTCAGCCGTTTTGCGGACCACCGATTGGTTAAAGGCCCGCGGAGTCAAAATCCGTATGGTCAGGATCGACCCATCCACAGCCCGCGTGGACCTGGATCATTTAGAAAGTCTGGTCGGACCAAAAACCCGTCTGGTTTCGGTTCATCACGTCAACAGCGAGACGGGAATCATTCAGGATTTAAGCGCGATTTCAAGACGGGTCAAGAAGAAGAACCCCTCCTGTCTGTTTCACTCGGACGGGGTGCAGGCTTTCGGCAAACTAGAAGTGAATCTGAAGCTGTTGGGGGTCGATCTTTATTCGATCAGCGGTCACAAGTTCCATGCCGTCAAAGGCTCGGGCGCATTGATTATGGGTAAGAAAATCAAACTCAACGCCATGATTCACGGTGGAGCTCAGGAAAGGGGTTTGCGCTCGGGGACCGAATCGGTACCTTTGATCTCGGCCATGGGTATGGCTGCAAAAAAGATATATGGAGAACTGGAGACCAACTTCGAAAAAGTCGAGCGTTTTGAACAGGAATTGCTTAATCTGCTTAAAAGGTCTTTGCCGGAATTGAAGATCCTGGTTATGGAGGAAAAACTGCCCCATATCATAAGTCTGGCTTACCCCATGATTCCGGGGGAAGTTCTGCTTCATCACTTGGCCCAAAAGGGGGTGTACGTCAGCACCGGCAGCGCTTGCCACGCCTCGGATAAAAAACTTTCCCAGACCTTGACGACTTTACGTTTTCCGACCCAGAGAATCAAAGAGACCATCCGGATTTCGCTTGATCCCTATGAGCTTCCAGAAAGGGCGGCGGCTTTAGTTGATATTTTCTCGGAAGTGGTCTTAGAGCTTAAAAGGCTGGTTTGATAAAGATTCTGGGTTTCCCTGGGGCAGATATTTAAAGACCGTGGAAAAAAGGACCGATGCTGATAATTAAGATCAGAAGATTTTTTCTGTTATTTTCGCAAGAAGAGGTCTTGGGCCGCAGAATACTCTGGTTTGTTCTGCTGGGGTTGGGCTTTAACCTTTTGTTTGGTAGTTTGTTTTATCTTGCTGAGCATCAGGCGCAGAAGGATCTGAGCTTCGCCGACTCTCTGTGGTGGGCGATGGTAACCATGACCACCGTGGGTTACGGGGATATAAGTCCGGTGACTTACTGGGGACGGTTTGTCATTTCTTATCTCTGCATGTTTTTTGGAATCGGAGTCATCGGTTATCTGGTCGGTTTTATGGCCGAGCATATCTTAAATACGATCACCAGAAGCAAGAAGGGGCTTATGAAAATCTTGGATGAAAATCACTTGATCCTTTGTAATTTTCCGGGAGAAAATAAATTATTGGAACTGGTTGGAGAGCTCAGAGCTCATCCGGGAAATAAGGATTTGGTCTTTGTTTTGATCAGCGATGAACTGGATGAATTGCCTCAAGCCTTAAAAAAATCCTATATCCGTTTTGTTAAGGGCGCGCCGTCGGACGAGGAGATTCTGTTTAAAGCCAATGTGCTGAAATGTCAGGGGGTGATTATCCTGTCCAAGGACATTGGTTCGGAGATCGTGGACGAGCGAAACTTCGCTATCGGTGCGATTATCGAGATTATCGAAAAGGAGTTTCAAACACCGATCAAGACAGTGGTTGAGGTGGTTTATAAAAAGAACTTCAAGCTAATTAAGCGTTCCAATGTGGACGGGATGATTTCCACCGAGGGCATCACCAGCAAGATGCTGGCTCAGGAATACCTCAATCCGGGTGTGTACGACGTTATTCAGCAGATTCTTAGTAACGCGGTCGGCAGCCAGTTTTTTATCCTGCCCACCAGACTAAACGGGTTTCAGGTGGCCGAAGTGCAGACCGGGGTGATAAACCATGCCGCCAGTATGCAGTTGATCGGTTTGATCCGGGACGAAAAAAAAATCCTCAATCCCCCAAAGAACACCCGCATCCAGGAAGGAGACAAGCTGATCCTACTGGCAGAGCGGGTACGGGATTTTGAAGAGGTGGAAAACCAGATTCTTCAGACTCATTCATAAAAGTGATTATTAATTGTGACGTGGACGGCCTATTACCTGATAGATCGCGTATTTAACGATATCCGCCACATCCTCGTCCGTGAGTTCCTTATGTAAAATGATGCTGCCGTTCTGGGCATAGACCGATGGAATACGGCTGAGACTTAAGGCATAGACATCCTCGATACAAAGCTGGCATTGATCGAAATCGGGGAATTCAGGCAGTAGTTTTTTCATTTGCTTGATAACGTGGACCTCATAATAGTTTCTGATTTCGCTCAGGTTTATCCCGCTGATGTTGTAATCCTTCTCATTGTGCATCGATCGCTCCCGCTTAATAAATTCGGCAAATTATGAATGACTTTAGGTTAATGGATTTGTTTGGGTTTAACAATCCTTTTATGTGACCTTCGATGAAAACGGGATTTTGTTTTTGAATTTATTCAGTTATGGGTATGATAAAAAAACCGATGCTATCTAACTCATCAAACTAGCTTAGATGGATATCAATTGATATTAATGCTAAAGCGGCCATCGATTCATTATGGGCTTTCCAACCCAAGGGGCTGTCTGACGCCTCATTTAATGGATCAGGTTACTGTGTTTAATATGGGGATACCATGGGGGTCTTTTCCTTGACCAAGGAATTCCAGAGGATTATTGATAAATAAATTAGTTTGATTTAATAGATTTGCGGGATCTCGATGAGGCGGGATAAATTGCCGTTTCTCTCTAATCGTTTAAAGGAGTTGTGATGCAGGATATTCTTAGTCAGTATCCCTTTTACAAGGAAATCGATATTTCCTGGGGTGAAATGGACGCTATGGGTCATATCAATAACATCTACTACTTTAGATATTTCGAGTCGGCTCGCATCGCCTACGGCGAAAAGATCAACCTTTGGGATCATATGAAAAAGACAGGGATCGGACCGATCCTCAAGGAAATCCGTTGTCGCTATAAAATACCCCTGGTCTTTCCGGATAAAATCTATTCTCTGGCCAGGGTGACTGAAGTCGGAGAGGATTTTTTCGTGATGGAACACGCGGTTTACAGCCTTAAGCACCGAAAAATAGCCGCCGAGGGAAAAGGAACCCTGGTTTCTTATGATTACAAAAACAATAAAAAAGCATCTTTACCCACCGACTGGATCGATGGAATCAATAGTCTGGAAAAGAGTCCGCCATAAACTCGCCAATCTAGCGAATATTTTTTATCGGTTTTTTTAAAACAAAATTCATCATTGAATTTTATAACCAAAGACAATAATTTTAAAAAGTAAGGCGTGGTAACTGTCGTTCCTTCCGCTTTTAGGTAAGATTTGCGGATTTAAAAAAATAGTGATAAATAAAGTTGATTATTAAACGATTGTGTCTGCTTAAGGAATGGGGAATTAAAGAAATTCCACTTTATAAGCTATACTCAAGGCCAATAATCAACTTTGGAAGGGCGGAAAAACCGGTTCCTCTAAAAATAAGCAAAGTATTTTGATTTTGAAAAAATATTTGAGGTAAAAAGGTGGCACAGTTAGAAATCAATACTTCTCCAAAGGCTTTGAAGCATTTCAACAAGGCTTTGGAGTACTTGCACAAGTCCAAAACCAATGAAGCGTTGGAGGAGTTCCACCGGTCTTTCAGCGCGGACCGTGAAAACACGGCTAAAAATTTTCATATCCAGCTGGAGAGTTATATCAGCGCGAAGAGGCGGGATTATACCGAGAGTCTCGGGAAGATTGTCATGGGTATCAATCCCATGGATTTCGAGTTTATCAACAAGCTGGGCAATTTCTACAGAAGGCATAAACAATACCAGCAGGCCAATAACCTTTACCGCCAGTCCCTAAAAATCAACCGCAGCTACGACAAGGCGGTCTTAAACTTGGCGGCCAGCATGGCTGAAGTGGAATTTTATGATCACGAGGTTAAAAACGCCATCCTGAAATACGCCAATTTCGAGCGGTATATTCTTCCGGACCCCATCGAATTTTTCAACGAAGAAAAAAAGATGCAGGTTATCCAAATATTGATTGCCGAGGCTCAGAGGATTAGAGATCAACGGATCGAGTCCACCATAAAAAGAAAACTGGGGCCCGCAGAGGAAGGAGAGATAGAAAAGATCAAGACGGAATTCGTGCAGAATTTGCCAGATAGTATCGACTCTCCTGAAACCAAGACACTTTTGGAGGCCATCATCTTTAATCATTGGGACAAGCTTGAAACGGAGGAAAAAACCACTCTGAAGATACCGTTATATAATCTGGTTTTAAAGGGACTGGAGACTAATGACCAGGACGTTGTGGAGGCCGGGCTTGAAAAACTCAGGGAAATCAAGGCGAATTATAAATATTTGGATATGTTGAACTGGATATCACTGATTTATGATGGTCTGACCGATCAGGCGATCAGCGGGATGAACGCCGTTTTGATGGAATATCCCAATGACCGGTTCTTAAATATCAATCTTGGCCTGATGTACAAAAAGGCGGGGAACAAGCTGGCCACTCTCCGCTATCTGGTAAAGGGAGCAAGCCTCATCAAGGGATTGGGAGGGAACTACAAGACATCTGAACTGATTGAAATAGCGGAGACTTTTTACCGCGAAAGGAAGTTTCAAAAGGCGCTTGATCTTTATTCAAAGATCGAAAACGAAGTGGAAAGGATTGATGTGTGGGAGAACATCGGCACCATCTATTTTAAGATGAAAGAGTATTTATCAGCCAAAGACTATTATCAAAAGATCAAGAAGCATATCCCCCACTCAGCGCTTGCCAACTCCAAACTTGAAGAAATCCACGATTATTTTTTTCAGATTGCCGAGGACTACTCACACAAAAATTTTAACCGCAAGGCGGCCGAATTTTATGAAAAGGCGTTGGAAGTTTTAAAGAAATCCGAGACCCTTAAGAGAGCCTCAGATATCTTTAAAGTCTTAAAGGAAAACCAGAAATCCTATACGTATCTGTTTGAGTACAGGGAGATATTAGAGAAGGAAAAGGCTGAAAAAAAGGAGATCGAAAGGCTGGAACTGATTAAACAGGGTAAGCAAAAACTCAGGGACAAGGATTTCAATTCCGCCATCAGAAGTTTCCAGGATGCTTTCAGCATGAAGCTTGATAGGGACGTGTTTATGTATCTGGCGCATATCTATAAGGCGTTGAACCGTCAACAGGCTCTAACCCAGCTTCTAGCCAGCTGGAAGACGATGAGCGCGCATGAGGAAAAACAAAAAGCGCACAAGGCTCGTTTTACGACCCAGATCTAGTCCTGACAAGTCCCCACCGATGCGCTGGCGCATAACTTACCGTCAATCCATATTGTCTGATCCATAATAGCCTGATTCAAGTTCGTGTCGATGGTGGAGGCCTTTTCGAAATTCGCTTCAGTGAGATCCGCGCCGATCATTAAAGCCTGATCGAGGTTGGCGCTTGACAGATCGGCTTTTCTTAAAAGGGCTCCGGTGAGATTGGCTCTTGAAAGATCAGCGCCCGACAAGTCCGCCCCTCGAAGATCGGTACCCGCCAGATTGGCGTTGGCGAGATTGGCGCCCTTGAGGATGCTGCCGCTGAGATTTGAGCCCGCTGGATTGGAGTTCTTCAGGTTGGCTCCCGAAAGCTCGGCTCCTCTCAGGTCAGCCTTGTAGGTGACGACACCTTCCAAATTGGCGTTCGTTAAATCCGCGTTTTTCAGGTCAGCTCTCTTGAGGTTGGAGCCTTTGAGGTTGGCGTTGTTGAAATTGACTCGGCTGAGGTTCGCGTCCTGGAGGTCGGATTCATTGAGTTTGGCCTGATCGAAATTGGCGCCGGTGAGATTGGCGTTTTTGAAGTTGGTCCTGAAGGAATCGATGTTTTGAAGTTTGGCGTTTCTTAAGTCCGCTCCCACCATATAGACTTTGTCCAGCTTGGCGTCTTTAAAATTGGCTCCCCTAAGATCGGCTTTATTGAGATTAGTCTGAGTCAGATTCGTTTTCGAAAATTGGCCGTTTTGTAGGTTGACCCCTTCTAGGTTCGATCCCGATAGGTCAGCCCCAGTGAAATTCACGTTTTGCAGATCGACATCGATGAGGTTGACGTTTTTTAGCATGACTCCGGTGAGATTGGCTCCGCTGAAATCAGCCCCAGCCAGAGAAGCCCCGGTCAGGTCGGCTCCGGAGAGATCTGACCCCTTGAGATCCGCTCCCTTGAGATCCGCTCCCTTGAGATTGGCTCCCTTGAGGTTGCATTTGACGCAGATCTTGCTTCTTCTTAAGGTTTCCAGGCATTTCTCGGACTGAAAAAAATCGCAACTGTAGATACCCGGGTCAACGAAAAGCCCCTTGAGGACGCTACCTGGGTTCATGACTCTCTGGTAATCGTCCGGCGATTGGGCCTTGGCGAGTTTGAAGTCTTCTTCGGCCTTTGGTGTCTGGCTAAAAGTTACCAAAAACAATAAAACAAAAAGTAGAAACTTATATAAATACAGCATATTAGCGATCCTTTCCCACTTGATTTTGATCATTTGTGTGTATTAAATTATTTGCATTTACCATACCCTTTCAAATTTATGGTAATCTGGACGAAGGGGGAGATCAGAAAGGATCTTGATTTTCGGGTTTTCAGGAATTCCAAATCCCTGTAGACTTCAATTTGAGGTGCGCTGAGTGGTCAGAGCGCCCTATTGATGTTTGATCAAAACCCTTATGCATTTAAATCGATAGCCAAGTAAAATGAACGGTTTTCATCCGAGCAAGGATAAAAGGTGATCAAGATTATTTCAGGCGGCCAGACCGGCGTGGACCGGGCGGCTTTGGACGCGGCCTTGAACCTCGGCATCGACTGCGGGGGTTTTTGTCCCAGGGGACGTCAAGCCGAAGATGGCCGGATTGATTTGAAATATCCCTTGATCGAGCTTAGCTACGGCGGTTATGAAGACCGCACCTTGAAAAATGTGCTGGAAAGCGACGCGACGCTGGTCATTTTTTACCATTTGCTTAAAGGGGGGACGAAAAAGACGGTTGATTATTTAAAGAAACATCAAAAACCCTACCTTCTGGTCGATGCCCAGAAAACGCCTTTTTTGGAAGCTGTCGAGAGTTTGCGGATATTCGTCAAGGATGAAGGCATCCGTATTCTAAACGTCGCCGGCCCCAGACAAAGCTCGACCCCCAAGGCCTATTACTATACCTTAAATCTCTTGAGCCGCTTTTTATGTTCCTTTGGGAAAGATCATAGCCCTGCCTGAAAAACAGGCTTATTGAACTTAGATTTCGAAACTGTCTTTGAATTTGGGATAATGGACGTTTTGGAAACCCTGACTTCTGAGGGCATCGATCAGGGATTCGGCCTGATCGGGTTCGCCATGGACCAAAAAGATGTTTTTTAACCGCTCAGGAGTGGAGAATTTGAAATAATCAAGGATACCCCTCCTGTCGGCGTGAGCGCTGAAGTGATCCAATATCTTTATTTTAGCGTTGACGGTGAATTCTTCTCCATAGATCTTGACCTTTTTTTGGCCGTCCATGATCTTTCTTGCGAGGGTTTCCTTGGCGGAGTAGCCCACGAAAAGGATGAGGGTCTTTGAGTTTTCGATATTGTTTCTCAGGTGGTGCAAAATCCTTCCGCCCTCGGCCATACCCGAGGCAGAGATGATGATGTGGGGATAGATCAGGTCGTTGAGTTTTTTTGAATCTTCGGTATCATTGACGTAAGTGAGTCTTTTAAAACCGAAGGGATCTTCGTTGTTATCCAGAAAGATCCGGTTGGCTTCCCGGTCCAGGTACTGGGGATATTTTCTGAAGACCTCGGTTGCTCTGTTGGCCATGGGGCTATCAACAAAGATCGGCATGTCGTGGATGCGGTCCTGCGAAAAAAGCTTGTGAAGGTAGTAGACAACCTGCTGGGTTCTGCCCACCGCGAAAGAGGGAATCAGGATTTTCCCACCCTCAATGGCCACTTGGTTGATGACGCTTGCCAGTTCCTCCTCTATATCTGCCTGGGGGCTGTGAAAGCGGTTGCCATAAGTGGTTTCGCAGATCAGCGCGTCCAGATCCCGTATCGGATTGGGATCGCAGATGACGACGGTATCTTTTCTACCCAGATCTCCCGTAAATCCGAGGCGGATCGCCCGGCCTTTTTCCCTGATTTCCAATAGGATGCCCGCCGATCCTAGAATATGGCCGGCGTCACGGAAGGTGACCTTAACGCCTTTGAGGATTTCGAATCTCTCGTCGTACTGGACCGGATGAAACGAATTCATCGCGGCCTGGGCCTCCTTGATCGAATAGATGGGTTTGACGGGGGGCTTGTCGTTGGATTTGGCTCGGGCCACGTTGACCCACCTGATATCCTGTTCTTGCAGATAAGCACTGTCTCTAAGAAGGATCTTGCAGAGGTCCACCGTTGGCTCTGTGGCGAAGATCTTACCCTTAAAGCCGTTTTTGATCAGGTTGGGGATGTTGCCGCTGTGATCGAGATGAGCGTGCGATAAAATCATGGCATCGATCTCAGAGGGATCAAAGGGCAGATTCTGGTTTTTTTCGTACATCTCAGACCGGCGGCCCTGGAAAAGACCGCAC
>JAOUME010000047.1 GCA_029881655.1 Deltaproteobacteria bacterium
CCAGGCCTCGGTTCTTAATCACAGGCACGCTCTAATCTATAAGAATATGGGAGCGCGCCGGATCGTCGTCGGACGGGAGACCGGTATCAGGGAAGCTGGTATGATTGCCCGTGAAACTGGCCTTGAAATCGAGATGTTCGTTCATGGCGCGCTTTGTATGTCTTATTCAGGCAACTGCGTCATCTCGAATTATGTCGCGGGCAGAGACAGCAACCGGGGCGGCTGCATCCAAAATTGCCGGTATGCCTATCACGCCGAAAACATGGCAGACCCTCTTTACCTGATGAGCTCAAAAGATTTAAATGGGCTGGGGCATCTTAAGGAGTTTATCCAAAACAAGATTACATCCCTAAAAATCGAAGGCCGCATGAAAAGCAGTCTTTATATCGCCACGACGGTGAGAGCCTATGCCAATGCGGTTAAGAGAATCCTCAAGGACCCAGGAAGCTCTCTTTCGGATCTGGAGGAAGAATTAACAAAAATTCCTCACCGGGATTATACGGAAGGATCACTGATGAAACCCGCCACAAAAAGTTCGGTCTACGACCACCTGGATGAATTAAACCCGGGTTATGAGATGGCAGGAACGGTCATTGAAATCGACCGGGAAAACAACCGCTTTTTAATGCAGGCGAAAAATAAGATCGTATCCGGTGAAACATTGGAAATCCTGACTTATAATTGCGCTGATATTTCTTTGGAAACAAAAAAGATGGACAATGTTCTCGAAAAACCCATAGAAATAATACATCCACAAGGACTGGCGTGGTTCCCGCTACAAAACGGCATCGATTCTCCCATGGTGGTCAGAAAGAAAACAATTCCATGATTTCAGATTAATCAAACCTTAAACTCAGCGAACACCCCTTGTGGCGACAAGCATAACCCTGATAAAAATTGTTTGCTAAAAATATCAAAATTTATCATAATGTTAAAAAAATACCACCTCCCGCATGGTTTATTAACCAAGCGGCTTTAAGGTCGGACAATAAAACCGTTACCAACTATAACGACTGATAATCATGGAATCTCTGAGAAGCGCAATCATCAAAACACTGCAGCATTCCCCAGGAGGTATAGATCAGATCGACCAGCAGGTCATATTACTGGCTAAAAAACATGGGCTGGAAGCCTACTCGATGGCGCTTCATATTCTTACCCACCTTGAAATTGAGAAAAACCAGGCCCAGCGACTCTGGGGAGAAATCATTAATCATCATCAAACTCTAATGAGTTCTCTTAAAAGGGATGTCAGCTTCAGTACAACCATCTGCGATTATTTTTGTTCCATCAACAAAGCTATCAGAAACCCGAAAATAGTCGAAATCCATATCTTCGAAGATAAGGAAACCGCCGCCAAACTCGATCGGCTTACAGGACTTTACAACCGTAGTTATTTCGACGCTGTCTTGCCTAAAGAGCTTTCCAGGGCCAAAAGATACAAACAGGAATTATCCCTGATTTTTTTCGACCTGGACGACTTTAAAAAAATCAACGATTCCTTTGGACATCTTATTGGCGATGAGGTCCTGAAAAATGTCTCAAGAATCATCACTCAGACCATCAGAGCATCTGATATCGCTTGCAGGTATGGGGGAGAGGAGCTTTTGGTCATTCTGCCTCAGACAGGACGATATCCGGCCTTGATTCTGGCTGAAAGGATCAGGGAAAAAGTGGAGAATATGGATTTTTACTACGAAAACCATCAAATCAAAATCACCATCAGCGGTGGTCTCGCGACTTACCCGGTTGATTCTGATGATTCCGATACACTCCTTAACAACGCGGACAAAGCGCTTTACGCCGCGAAAAGCATCGGTAAAAATGAAGTCGTTGTCTATTCTGACGACAACCGCAAACATTTACGGGTCACTTTTGACAGGGAAATCAGTCTTAACCAGGGAGAACCGGATCAGGAGAACAGTCTAAGCGTCAAAAGCAAAAATCTCAGCAAACTCGGGATTCTACTGGAAAGCGAAAATTCTCTGGAAGTCGGAAAGACTGTCGGGCTTCAGCTTGAGATTGATCCTTCCGATCAACCGATTTCTTTGCTCGGAACCGTCGTTAGGGTCGAGTCATCTTCATCCAGCCTGTATAATATCGGAATATCCTTTCTGGATGTTGATCCCAGGATAAAAAACGAACTTTCGAGATATCTGCTTAAAAAGCTGACATTGGACCAAAACGAAAACAAACAAAATGACTCAACCCAATAAAGTGGCTTATGTCGGACAGGGAACTCATCTTTATCATTGATGACGATGAAAAGTTATCGGGCCTGCTGAAAGATTATCTGGAGCGGTTCGGGTTTTCGGTGTTAAGCGCGTCTCACCCAATTGATGGACTGAATCAAATCAATCAGCTAGCACCAAGTTTGGTGATTTTAGATATTATGCTGCCGGAAATCGATGGCTTTGAGGTATTAAAAAGGATCAGGAAGCAATCGGACCTGCCCGTTATCATGCTAACCGCCAGGGGTGATTTCACCGACCGGGTCGTGGGACTTGAAATCGGAGCGGACGATTATATGCCGAAACCCTTTGAGCCAAGGGAATTGGTCGCCAGAATCCAATCAGTCCTAAGAAGATCTAATCAAAATACGACAAAGAATATTTTGGAGTTTGGTCAACTCACGATTAATTTTTCCAGCCACGAAGTACAAATCGGTGATCTTCCGCTTGAGTTAACCTCGACCGAATATGAACTCCTTGCGTTATTCGTTCATAACCAGGGGAAAGTCCTGACCCGTGATGAAATCTTAGACCAGGTTCGGGGAATCGAGTGGGAATCCTTTAACCGGTCGGTCGATGTCCTGGTCAGCAGACTAAGACAAAAGCTCAATGATGATCCAAAGCATCCAAAATATCTAAAAACCGTCTGGGGATCAGGATATCTTTTTCTCGCTCCACAAAAAGAGCAGGCATAATCCTTGATGATCTCATAAGCATAAGATGAAAATCCGATTAATAAACTGGTCAGCTTTTATGCCCGGTGTATCCTTAAAGAAAGATTGGGAAAACTGGTCTAAGGAGCGTGATCGATTCAAAATAAACGAAGATTCTCTGGCTCCTTTTACCGGATTTATTCCCGCCATGCAGAAAAGGCGCTTAAGCAGTCTTAGCCGGATGGCGCTGTCCACGGCTTATGATTGCACGAAAAACGAACCGATGGACCGGTTGACCACCGTTTTTTCAACCCACCACGGAGAGTTTCAGCCTACTTACTCCCTGCTTTTAAAGGCGGTCCACCATGAACCATTCTCGGCCAGCCAGTTCAGCCACTCGGTTCATAACACCGCCGCCGGTCAGTTCTCGATACTGTTTAATAACCGTCTGCCTTCAACTACCCTTTGCGCCGGAGACAAAGGATTCAGCTACAGCTTGATCGAAACTCTCGGGTACCTAAAAAGGTTTCCGGGAAAAAACGTCCTCCTGACTCATTTCGATGAACCCTTGCCTCCGCAATTTGTAAAACTGGAACAGCCTCCCTCTTTCGCCTACAGTGTGAGCCTGCTTTTTGGGCTGGGCTCAAGGGGAGAAAAACTTGATCTAATATTTGAAAACGGAACAGAACGGAAGGATTCGGCCGGGAATTTGCCGGAGGCTTTGGAGTTCATCAGCTGGCTGACGGAAAATAAAAAGCATCTTCACTTGGGAAGGGACCGGTTTTCACTTAAAGTGATTAATAAATCTCAGCAAAAATAAAGCGATTCAGACGGTCATATCTTGACTGTTTCGCTATAATTGATATTATAATAAAGAACAGCGTAAATCGTCATAAAACCAATAAGACCGGGATGAAATTAAATGTCTGATGCCATTTTACTGGAAAAAGAACTCAAGACCCTATTGATTCATCATTTAAAACTGGAGGATATCAAGGAAGAAGATATTTTATCTGAGGCTCCTTTGTTTGGCGATGGGTTAGGGCTGGATTCCATAGATGCCCTTGAGCTTGGGTTGTTGCTGCAAACCCAATACGGTATTCAAATCCAGGAAAACTCGGATAAGAACGATCAATACTTTTCTTCCGTTAAGGCGTTAGCGGAATTCGTGAAAAACAACCGTCAGAAATAGCTTATATTTAATGTTGATTCCCTTAAACCGAACTCTATCTGAACTAAGGGGTACTAAAACCTTGGTGGCGTTTAACGGTCGTCAGGAGTTCCTTTATTCTGATCTATTGGAAAAAGTCGGATGTTTTTCACGACTTCTATCCAAAGAGTCTATCGGCGAATGGGTCTTATACTCTAAGGACAGCTACCTGTTTTTAATCGGTCTTTTATCCATTTGGCAAACGGGGTCCACCGCCGTTCTGCCCATCAATATCCAGTCTGAAAATCTAAAAGCGACTTTAAAGAGTTCGCGGGGAATCGTAACGGATTTGGAACTCGACATCAAAGACAAACCTTGTCTATCGCTTTTGGAAAGCCTCAGTTCAGGACCGTCATTCGTCTTTAAGGAACTCGACCCGGACAAAACCGCCCTTTTGCTTCACAGCTCCGGTTCGACCGGAAAACCAAAAGTAATTAAAAAAACCCTGGGGAATTTAAATAGCGAATTATTATCCTGGGAGGAATTATTGGGGGGAAAATTAAGAAAAACCAGATGCGTCTCAACGGTTAGCCATCAACATATCTATGGACTTTTGCACAGATTGCTTTGGCCTTTTTGTTCGGGACGGGCTTTTTTTTCAGAAACGATCTTTTTCCCACCGGAACTGGTTAACTTGATGGGTGGGACTAAATCATATTGCCTGGTAAGCGGTCCGGCGCACCTTAAAAGAATGGGAGAGGCACTGCCACCCAAAGAGATCAAAAATAATCTCCGTTTCATTTTTTCGTCCGGCGGTCCTTTGGATAAGAATACAGCCTTGTTTTATCAGCGCAGGTTCGGACTGACTCCCTTTGAGATCTACGGCTCCACGGAAACCGGCGGCATGGCCTGGAGGCAAAGAACGTCAAAAGCAGATAGCGAAGCCTGGAATCTACTGGAGCAAGTTCAAATCAAACCTTCCAACGACAGCCCAAAGCTTTGGGTTTCTTCACCTTTCATCTATCAACAGCATGACGAGTGGTGGCCTTTGGATGACCGCGTTGAGATTTTAAGCGAGTCCCGTTTTATACTAAAAGGCCGTAGTGACCGGACCGTCAAGATCGAGGAAAAAAGACTTTCACTTCCTGAGCTGGAAGATAAGCTGCTCGAACATCAATTCATCAAGGAGGTTTTTGCGTTATCCCTTGACGCGAGTCATCCCGCAGAGAGAGATCAGATCGGGATTGCCGCTGTTTTGAATGCAGGCGGGATTTCCTTTTTAAACGCGCAGGGCCGACTGGGCTTGATTGCCCTATTTAAAAAAGAATTATCGAAATATTTCGAGGCCGTCTTAATTCCGAGGTACTGGCGGTTTTTGGATTGCCTCCCTGTTGACGAAGTGGGCAAAACGCCCCTCGGACAGGTCAAAGCGTTATTTTCTGACAGATCCCAAAAGAACGCGCCCCAAATCCTTATGAGGCGAGAAACAGCCGATGGGCTTTTAAAAAAATTGAATGTCTCTCATGAGTTGAGATTCTTCAAGGGGCATTTCGAGCATCTACCCTGCGTTCCCGGATCGGTTCAGCTTGCCTGGGCATCTGAGGCTCTTAGAGAGCTGATCTCTGACGAAATCAGAATAAAAGCGTTCGAGTCCGTTAAATTTTTGAACCTCCTAAGACCCAAGACAACTTTTTTTCTTGAAATAAAAAATCTTGAGACTAATTTAAGATTTTCCTTTCGGATTTGGAACGAGACCCTTGAGTTTTCAAAGGGGATATTCCTTCTTGGAAAGGTGAATCAGACAAAAACGCTATGATCAACGAACCTTTTTTCCGTCCCTGCGTCATCATACCCAATTACAACCACAAAGACGCTCTTCCCAAGGTCGTTGAGTCTCTCGAGCCTTTGGGCATAGTCTGTTTTATTATCGATGATGGCAGCGATCATGAAACCCTAGAAGTATTAAATGAACTGCAAAAGCGGTATTCCTGGCTCGTAATTCATTTATTAAAATATAACGAAGGTAAAGGGAATGCCATGATCCGTGGTTTTAACGAAGCTTTCCGTCAGAACCATACACACGCCGTTTCGCTTGATGCCGATGGTCAGCACCGGGTGGCTGATCTGCCTTTGTTTTTTGAAAAAGCGCGTCAAAACCCGAGGGCTCTGATCTGTGGCCAGCCCGTTTTCGATCATACAGCGCCTATGATCCGCGTTGTCGGCAGACGTGTCTCCCACATGTTTGTTCTGCTGGAGACTTTGTCCTTTCAGATGAGAGACTCGCTTTGCGGGCTAAGGTGTTATCCGCTTGAGGCTACCATCAGACTTGCACAAAAAGTTCATATCGCGAAAAGAATGGATTTTGAGACCGATATCGGCGTGAGACTAATCTGGGAAGGAGTCAAGATCGTTAATATCAAAACCCAGGTAAGGTATTTTAAAAACGGTCTATCCCATTACCGTTATCTCAAAGATAACCTGCTGATTGCTAAACTTCATTTAAAACTGACACTGGGAATGTTAATCAGGTTACCGAAAATCCTTTCTCACCGACTGCAAAAGATCACCCATGAGCCAACAATGGAATCAAATACCTGAGAGAGGGTTTTTAAAAGTCAATCAAGCCGCTCTATGGGTATTTCGTCTGGTCGGTAAAAAAATAAGTTCCTTTTTGATCTGGCCGGTTTTATGGGGCTATTTCCTAACAGACCGTCAAGGTCGGAAATCCGCGGGACTCTTCCTGGCCCGAGTCCATGAATTCACCCAAGGTCAAAATTGCCTAAAAAATAAGCCGGGCATCTTCGATTCCCTGCGGCTATACCGTGAGTTTTCACTTCAGATCCTGGACCGGATCGATTTCTGGCTGGATCGTGATCGGAAAATCAAGATCAAATGGCATGGCGACGAGCATCTAAATCGTCTTATCGAACAAAATCAGGGCGCGGTTTTTCTTTCGGCTCATATCGGTAATATCGACATCATCCGTACCTACGCTGAAAAGAACGCGACAAAAAACATCAAGGTATTGATGTTTACTCAAAACGCGCCTCAAGCTTTGGGTATTTTCGGAAAACTGAAATTAAATTACCATAAAAACCTCTACCAGATCAATCAGGTGACACCAAATACGATCTTTGAGTTGAAGTCCATGATCAATAATGGAGATATGTTAGGCATCATGGCTGACCGCATAACAGCGGGCTCGGGAAAAAGAACCAGCCGGGTTTCTTTTCTAGGCAAATCCGCCGCTTTCCCTCAAGGCCCCTTCATTTTAAGCGGCATGCTGGAATGCCCGGTATTTTTGATTTTTGGATTGAAGTCGAAAACTGATGAATATGAAATTCACATCAAACCCTTTTCTGATCAAATCCAATTTGGCGAAGACAAAACCTTGGAGATAACAAACTATATTCAAAAATACAGTTCTCAGCTTGAAGCTTTCTGTTGTACCTTCCCCTTCCAGTGGTTTAATTTTTACGACTTCTGGGAAGAAAACTCCCTTTGACTTTAACCTTTCAGAAGGATCAGAACATGATAGACCGATTGAATCAGAATAAATTTTGGTATTTCATGCTGATCCTGCTGTGTTTAACGGTTTTTATTGATTTTCAGGGAATTTCAGCGCAAACAGCGGTTGGAATGGATGATCCTGTCTTTAAAAAGCCTCTGTTAAAGGATAATCTCCCCAAAGATTTCCTGGAAACCCTTATTAAAATGAAAGAAATTGACTTTTTTAAGCTTAATTTCGTCCAGCGTAAAAAGCTAAAAGCGTTAAAAAATCCGCTGGTCTCAGAGGGTCTTTTCGTCTATTTGAAGGATTTGGGAATGGTTTGGGAAATCAGCGAACCCATCTCAGCGCTTTATAAAATAGGTCCTGCGGGTCAGCTTCTCACTGATGGGGACATGACACCCGAAAATCAGCGGCAAGCTCTTTTATATAAGGAAATTCTAAGCCCGCTTTTGTTGATCATCCAGCTTGATTTAAAACTTCTGGCTGATGAGTTTGAGCTTTTTTTCCAGCTTGAGGAAAAAGAAAAATGGAGTGTGGGTCTAATTCCGAGAAAGATTCCTTTGGCTTTATGGATCAGGTCGATTAAGATTCAGGGGGAGAAAAATAATTGGATAAAGACCATTTCGATCCTTGAAACCAAGGAAAATTCAACTATCATAACTTTCAGTGAAAACAATCCAGGAAATGAAAAGGGGTTTTATCAGAAACGATACTTCAACAAAGCTGATTAGGTGGGCTCCTGTTTGGTGGGCTTTCACCGTCTTCATCTTGGGGAGCTTTTTGATCTTTCAGGTTAACAGGGGGGTTGTCATCGAGACGGATATTTTAAAACTTCTGCCCGGTGATAGTTTAAGTCCTTCCCTTGAAAAAACTATCGAACGGTTTAACGACTATACGAAGAGACAGCTCTATATTTCCCTGACCCTTCCATCACAAGACAAACTAAGCGACGCGGCTGGTTTGTTTCGAACGGAAATTTTCAAAAGTGATTTTTTTTCTCACTTACCCCTTTTAGGGAATAAAACAAGCCAAGAGGATTTTTTCAAGACTTATTTCCCCTACCGTTTCCAGATTCTGGGGCCAAAAACCCGCTCAGCTTTGACAAAAAATGAACCCCATAAAGAGCTGATTCTTCAGGCTCAAAAACAACTCTATTTGCCTTTTTCCAGTTACGATGGAAACGACTTGATAAATGACCCCCTGTTTTTTTTCGCGGACATTCTTTCTGATTTGGCTTTTTACAATGACTCCGGGGTCATCCATGACGGAGTCTTATACCGTAAAAACCAGGGTAATCATCAAGCCGTTTTGATCTTTGAGCTTAAAGAAAATCCCCTGGACGCAAAGAATCAAAAAAATATCCTGATAACGCTTGAGCGTATTAAAGAAAAACTGATTCAAGATTTCCCGGACCTCAAGATAAATTATTCAGGTTTCATCAAATTCGCGGAACTGGCATATAGAGAAGCAACAGATGAAACCGCGAAATTGGGACTGATCGCCCTGGTTGGAATCGTATCCCTTTTGATATTTAGTTTAAGGGGATTAAAACCTCTTCTATTTTCAGGATTATCCCTTTTCACCGGCATCCTTTTCGCGACAGCGGTGGTCATGGTTGTCTTTGAACGACTGCATATCATCACCCTTGTCTTTGGCGTTGGTTTAACCGGGATCTGCATCGATTACTCTTTCCATTATTTCTCGGTCTACCTGGATCAAAAAGACAGCTGGAATTCCATGAAGGGGTTAAGGATCATTCTTCCCGCCATCTCCTTGGGTCTTATAACCAATATAATCGGTTTTTCAGGATTTTTTGCTTCTGATTTTCCTGGGTTAAAACAGATCGCGCTTTTTTCGGCCGCGGGCATGGCAGGGGCTTTTTTGAGCGTTATCTGTCTTTACCCCTGGGCTTTCCGCAAAACGAACAAGAGTAATTTTCCCTTAATCTTCATCAATTCGATTAAGGTTTATTTGCGCTTTTGGGAGTTTTTGTTCCGCGGAAAGAGGTCCCTCCCCGTTTTATTGATACTTGCCCTGTTTTTAACGACTGGATTTTACAACCTCCGGTTTTCAGAGGATTTTAGACTGCTGCAGAACTTCCCCGATTCATTATTAAAACAGGACCGGGAGTTACGAAAGTCAACCGGAAATATCGACATCAGCCGATTTGTAGTCGTTGAAACCGAAGATGAGGAACAGACCTTAAATAAGCTTGAAGAAGTTAGCCGCGAACTGAGTTTAATGACTCAAAAAGGTGAAATCAATCATTATTTTTCGCTATCAACACTGATCCCATCTCGCAAAAGCCAGCTTGAGAACCTTAATAAACTTCAAGAACTTTATCTTAGAAACAAAAGGGAATTCACAAAATATTTCCATCAAAACGGTCTTTCCAATCGACAGATTAAGGACTTTGAAAATAAACTCCTTGAGCCGAACCCGCGGATGTTAAAACCTGGCGACTGGATAAATACCGAGGCCTCCAAGCCTTTTAGAAAGCTATGGGTCCAGGAAAAAGGCAAGAGCATTTCCCTGATCCTGTTAGGCGGTATTAAAAATTATGCAAAAATAAAGGCGCTTGAGAATATGAATGGAGTTCATTATGTCGATCAGGTGAGCCACATAACCGATTTACTAAAAAAGTACCGCGAGGATGCCATAAAACTTCTTTTTTTCGCTTATCTTGCCATCGCTGTCATATTGTTTTTCCGCTACGGATTTAAAAAAACACTTTTGGTGATGGCTCCCCCTGTTCTTTCGGTAGCCTTGACATTAGCTGTTTTAAGCTGGCTGTCAATTCCCATCAACCCGTTGCATATTATCTCGTCCCTTTTAATTTTGGGACTGGGGATTGATTATAGTATTTTCCTGGCTGAGACCTCCAATCAAACCGAGCGAACACTCAGAGCGATTTTTTTGTCGATGTTGACGACCCTCTTGTCGTTTGGTTTACTCTTTTTTTCATCCATACCCGCTTTACGAACTATCGGCGTTACCCTGTTTTTGGGGATTTTGTTTTCGTGGTTACTTTGTCCCTTGGCAGCCACTAAACTGGATCAAAATAATAAAAAGTGTTAACCTCTAACCGACATCCTGTAAATTCTTATAATATATAGCCGGACATAAGATGTTGCTTAAAACCTTTTCCAGTTTCTTTTTCTTCGCCCTGTTTATCCTGACCGGTATCATTATTCTTCTTTATTATTTTCAGGACCGCCTGATTTATTTCCCGCGACATTACAGCGGTTTTTATCTTGAGCTTTCAAAAAGGCTAAACAAAATCGAATTCCAAACCAGCGAGGGACATCAAACCGCCTTTTACCTGCCCCAAAGAGACAGATCATTGTCTACCAGCAGCAAATTATGGGTCTTTTTTTCCGGAAACGCGGCCTTGGCGCTTGATTGGTGGGATTTTATTCAGGATTACCCTGAACCAGACACCGCCTTTTTATTGGTCGATTATCCGGGCTATGGTTTTTCTGAGGGCAGACCCTCTCCGAAGTCTATTTTAGAGGCTTCAATAGGGGCTTTTAACGCCTTGGCAAAATCGCTAAATAGTCCAAGGGAGGATCTTGTACTCAAAGCCGGCACTCTTGGCCATTCACTCGGAGCCGCGGCCGCCTTGAATTTCGCGGATCACACAGGAATTAAAAAAGTCTTGCTGATTTCGGCCTTTACCCGTTTAAAGGATATGGCAAAAAAAATCGTCGGCTCCCCGCTTTACCGCTTAACCCGACATAATTATAATAACCTGGCTGTGTTAAAAAGACTTGAGGGTCACTCACCCCAACCACAAGTCGTTATTTTTCATGGCAACAGAGATGAGGTAATCCCTTTTGAAATGGGAAAGGAAATAAAACAAAAATTTAATGGGCTGGTTGAATTTCACGAACTCGATCAGGCAAACCACAACCAGATCCTTTTTACGCACCAAAAACTCATACAATCAACCATGATCCGGATGGACTTGGATATCAATACCCCTTAGTTTGTTCTTGAGTCACAATAGCCGTTGGATTATTTCCCGCGTTTTTTATAAATCCAAAATCCGTAGATAAGAAAGTTGATTAGAATAAGGATCACGGCCAGGAAGTACTGGTGTTTGCGGTTTAGAAAATCCGGATAGATCAAAGGGATGAGATAATGCTCAACAAACCCGCCCTGATAAGCCTGTTGAAGGCCCAGGGACCGGAACTTGTTTTCCAGTGGTGTCAAAGGACAGATTCGGCCTGTCACCTCAATAAAACCACCCCAGCAAACCGCCGGAAGATGAAAAAATGCAAACCAGGAGCGGTGAAACAAAAGCAGTCCGCCAAAAACAACAAATATTATAAATCCAAAATGAATCAAAATAACGATATCCGCCAAAATTCGGTAAATCATATCCACCTAAAATATTTTTTCATCCTGAACAAAGGCGTTGATGGCATCGTTTTCCAAGTTCCTGGTTTTGTTTTTACTTTGTCGCGATTTAAAATCCCTGTACCATTCATGGGCGATAATCATGGACATGACCTCATTTGTACCTGTCCAGATGGATGCTAACCTTAAATCGCGGTAAATCCTTTCGATCGGATAGATATCGGTATAACCGATACCTCCCATGACCTGCATCGCGTTGTGAACGATCTTTTGAGACGATTCCGTCACGAATTTTTTCGTTTCGGAAATCAGTCCCCGTACCAAGTTCAGATCCTGGTTTTTATCAACCGCCAGGCTGGTGGAGTAGATCATCGCTTTGGCGGCATCCAGTAGCATTTTAGCTTCAGCCACCTGAAAGCTGACCCCTTGAAAATGGCTAATCGGTTTCCCAAAGCTTTTTCTCTTTGTTGTATAACGAGTCGATATTTCCAAAGCGGGCCGCGCGCTGCCGATTGTCATTGCCGAAGTCCCCAACCTTTCAGGGATCATCATCGTATTAAAAACATCATAGGCGCCATTGAGTTTTCCAACCATATTTTCTTTGGGAACCTTGACGTTATCAAAAACCAGCCGTCCCGTTCCTCCACCCCTACAGCCCATCAAACCGTACAGATACTTCACCCTTACTCCCTCACCCTTTTCCACGATAAAGCAGCTTAGAGCTTCCTGTGACTTGGCGTCGGGATCGGTCTTGGCGTAAACCAGAAAATAATCGGCTCCCTCGGCTCCAACGATGAATCTTTTTTGTCCATTTAGAAGATAATAATCTCCCTTATCAACCGCCGTCGTAGCCGCTCCAAAAAAATCGGACCCTCCTCGAGGCTCGGTCAGACATTCGGCCGCGAAAATCTCCCCTTTAAGCAGGGGTTGAACGTATTTTTGTTTTTGAAATTCGGTTCCATGAAAGACGATCGCGTCACAGACTAATTCCGCTCCAACCCCAAAAAGACAGGAGAAAATATAACCCAAGGACCCTATCTCTTCTAAAACCACACAGGTGCTAACCCAGTCCAATTCCCTTCCGCCCCACTTTTTAGGGTAACGGCAGCCAAGAAGATTCCTTCGTCCCGCCTCTTGCAGAAACTCCTTTGGAAACCGAATTTCATCCCTGTCCATTTTCAGGATCATCTCTCTTGGAACCCACTTGACGAAGTCTCTCGCCTCATCTCGTATTTTGCTGGTTTCCTCGTTTAACAGATAATCGAACATGCACAACCTCTTTTTATAATTGAAGATGTAAACTGATCGAAATTTGTTTTACGGATCAGCTTAAAAATCCCGATCCGGTAAAACCAGTTACCTAAGTCAATAATGTTCAAAACCCTGAAATCCACCCACGCCAGGCCATGATAAAGCGGGGCGATTCTACAAACTCCCCATTTGCTGCCGCTTCGCCCAATTGTGATTATGACGCGATTTTATAGATTTCATCACTACTTAATGACGAATATGCTTTTCTTGTTGTTTAAGGGTATATATTCCCTTTCAATTCAATCCTTCATATAAAAACATATTCCTGAAATTACTTATGCTATAGACTTAAAACCAAGTCAATAACGAAGTCCTCGTTTCGCCTTTTTACGATAATTCCTCGCGACAATTATCCATCAACTCAATATTAATCGAATTAAAGACTATAAACAGTTTATAAATTAAAATATGACTTCAAAATGTAATTTCCCAACACTTTTAAAAATAAAACTCTTTTTTCCTTTAACTTCTTTCTTGATACAGATAAGCTTTCTGCGTTTGATGATCAACTAGAGCCGCCACGACTTCAAAATGACTAATAAGAAAAAACTAAAAAAAAAAAACTCCCAACAATTCGAAATCAAAAAAGGTCAGCGGAACATTGAGTTGATCATGGATGATGGGGATAAAAGAAAGCCCGGGCTTTTAGAGCTACCCGAAGATGTCATGGAAGTATTGAGGGTCGAGGAAGGTTATCTCATCAAAATCGAGTTGAAGGAAAACGGGGAGGTTTTAATCGACAAAAGGGCGGGCAAACAACAAGATATCTTCAGTGGCAATCAAGACGAGTCTTCTTAAATACCCTCTTTTTATCTCTTTTGAGCTGCTTTGGGCTTAAAAAGCAGGGTGATGATCGAAGGCAGGAAAAACAAATCGGCCAACAAGGCGATCACGATCGCCAAACCGCTAAATATCCCGAAATACTCAAATCCCCGATTGGTCGAGAAGATAAAGATAAAAAAACCGACCGACAAGACCAGCGAGGTAAACAGGATCGCCTGACCGGCTTCCCTAAAGGCTCTTTGGATCGACATACCCACTTTTTTTGTTTTTTCAAACTCCAGACGATAATGGGTCAAAAAATGGATCGTGTCATCCACCGCGATCCCGATCGTGATCGGCGCGACCAGCATCAGGTGCATATCCAGGCCGATATCTAAAAAACCCATCACTCCAAAGATGGCAATCATCGGCATCAAATTCGGCAATATCGCGATAAGACCAATTCTAAAAGAACCAAAAACGAACAAAAGCATCACCGAAATCACGACCATGGTTATTGCGAAGCTTTTCAACTGTGAATGGCTAATGAAATTGGAAAGCTTATTCATCAGAGGGATCTGCCCCGTCAAAGTCAGCTTTAAATCAGGAAAATCCTTTTTTATAGGTTCGATATTTTCCTGGATTAAACCCTGGACCCGCTCCATAAACAACTTGCCTTCAAGCGAGCCCATATTCCTGGCATTGATCCCGACTCTGCCGACTTGATAGTTCTCTGAAATCCATTTACTTCTTTCTTCGGGGTCTACGTTTTCAAACAGAAACATGGTCTGGCCCAAAACCATGGGGTCGGTCGGGATGATTCTTTTCGTTTCATCTCCCTCATTGATAGCTTGAAAGGAATCCTTGACGACATCGACTATCGATTGGGTCCTGACGACTTTGTCGCCAAACCTGCCAATAAGGTTTTCTTGAAGGTTTTCTATAGCCTTTAGAAGGTCTGGATTTTTAAACCCGTTATCGATACCGGTATCAATCATGATTTCCATATTACCCGTCCCTCCCATCTTTAGATCCACCAGGTCGTAGGATTTCCTGATCAAGGTTTCTTGGTCGATCGACTCGATCTGGTTGGTATCGACTTTGATTTTTGTGGCGCCGTAAAGGAGGGTGATCCCGCTGACGATGAAAATAGCGATGATGGTGGCTGGGCGCTTATGGTTTAATATCTCAAATCGCTGCAGAAGCTTTTGCAAGACATGGATTTTACCGGCGGAATTTTTGATCGAAAGCGCCCTCTTTTTGGAGACAGGATTCCATAAATCCAGCATTAGCGGCAGTAAAACGATCGTCAATAAGAACACCAGCAAAACTCCCAGAGCCGCGAAAACCGCAAAATTGCGGATGGGAACGATCGGCACGAATATCAAGACGATCAGACCCACCGATGTCGTCACGCTCGTCAATAGACAGGCCAGCCCTGATTTCTGATAAACCTGCCGCAGTGCCGAGAGATGATCAAACATCTGATTGCGATAAAAAAGATAACCAGAAAGGATGTGAATCGAGTCCGCGATGCCAACCGCCAGTACCAAAAAAACGATGATCTCATTCATGTTACTGACGGGAATTCCGACCCATCCATTTATTCCCATTACCCAGACCAGGGTGCATACGACTAAAGTCACAGGCCAGACAACCGCGCTGAGCGAACGAAAAATGACCCATAAAACCAGGATGATCAACAATAACAACCCTCCAAACAGCATCCCCATTTCCCGTTCCATCGTCTCAAAGGCAAACCCCATTAAAACGGGATTCCCGACTGGATAAAACTCGAAATGATCCGAAAAATCCTTCTCATTTAATACCAGATTAACCGCTTTCATAAAACGGTTGTATTCCTTTAATTCTGTAGATTTAAAAGTCGGCTGTTTTTGATCTGAGCGATCTTCCGGGCCTTGGAAATTTTCACCTTCCAGCAGTTCCGCGTTAAAGTCAGTCTTGACCAATAATCCACCGTATTGATCATCGGCCGAAAAATACAAT
>JAOUME010000207.1 GCA_029881655.1 Deltaproteobacteria bacterium
AACATCTTTTTACTCCTGTCAGCAAGAGTAAAAAGACAGGGCATCCTCTGTCAACTACGGCAAGCCCTTTATCCGGACGGCTTATTTTAATGGCGGGGGCGATGGGGACACTTCAAGCAAAGCAGTTTAACAAAAAATAAGGTGTCCATCAATTCGGGGGAAGGTCACTTTGTCGCCATGCCTCGAATTCTATCGCGAAAGTATTGAAAGCTAGGCGAGAGATTATTTTCAACATCTATATTAGGGCATATGTCTTTTGCCCAAACTCTTTTTTGCTCAAGAATCTTGTTTGATCTTTTACCGTACTGACTTAGACTCGTAAAACCACCAGGATGGATAGCTTCAGCAAGCTTTTCCCAAGTGTGACATATAGAGTCTTGTTCGTAGTTATCCAATATATCACAGTTTACATCAGGGTATGCTATTTCAATTGCTGATCGATCACCGAAGAACCATGCCTCTAGCTCTTCGATGGCAATGCAAAATAGTGATTTTGGCCTTTGCTCGCAGTATTCAAGTAGGCCGGTTAGATTGGATTTAAATTTATTACAGTTTTTATCATCTAGATCCACCAATATTGTTACGACAACATTATCTCTCATTTCTTTCCCATAAGCTCTAAGCTTCGAAGGTAAATTGTGCAACAGAGTTTGGTCACTTTTATTTGGTCTAAGGGCTGGATCATCAGGTATTTTACCAATACCCCTATGTTTGTGGATTTTCCATGTATGAGGTTGCTCATACTCACCAATAATATTCCTTAGCAAAATTGAAAGGGCTGTCAGCTCTGTCTGTCCTTCAACGAGAAATTCAAAATGCATCACCCTACCTTGCGTCCAGATAATCGCTGTACCACAACCCACCAAGAGGTTGACCCTCATCGACCATATTTTGGACAAATTCGATGTTACTAGCTCTGGTTATACGCGAAAAACCATCACTTCCTTTTTCCAATACCCATACTTCATTTGGCTCCAACGCATCAATAAAATAAGGTTGATGGGTGGTAATAAAAACCTGTGGCGCGCCTTTTTTGCCAGTTGCGTGTTCTCGAAATTCCCTTGCGAGTATTTCCAATAGCTTATGATATAAACCATTTTCAGGTTCCTCGATACAAACAAACGGGGCTGGTTCCGGATCTTGAAGCAACAGCATATAACTAAACATTTTTAGGGTGCCATCAGACATTTGTTGTTGGGTGAAGGCCTTTTCAAATCCTTTGTCCTGGAAAAGCAAGTATAGATTATTTGTGATTTTATCCCTGTATGTTTTAATGGTTCCTATCCCAGGAATTTTACTGGAGATATCCAACAGCAGTTTTTTAAAAATAATTGGATGGTTTCGTTCAATAAATTGAACGACATTACCAATGTTATCTCCATGTAGATTAAGATGTTTCTGAATCCCAGCCTGCGGTATTTGTCTCGCCGCGTCTGGAGTAAAATAGCTCAAATACCAGTTCTGAATAAAATCCTTGAATTTTTTTATGCGAGGATTCTCTTTGATATGCTCGGCAAGCGTAACAATGCCAAGTTTATGAGAATCGAGTTCTACTATTTTTTTATTTAAGTCATCCCCCTCAAGACTATCATCCCCAACCCAGACACTCCCTTTACCATGATCTAAATTCAGAAATGATAATGGCCTGCCGTGTGATTGATTTTTACGTCGTTGTCTAAGTCTCTCGGAAACGACTATTGGCAGTTCATCTTTAGGGTCTTTTTTGATTGATACTTCATAGGTTACTGGGCGGTCGTTTTTCGATTCACGATAATAAATTGTGAAAGATATGGTTTCGTCTTTTCCTGATGATACAAGTTTATCAAATCCACCACGATTTCTTGCGTTACAGACAGTCTCAAGATCAGTATCCATGCAATCAGCAAGGAAACCAAAGGCATCGAAAACTGAGCTTTTCCCGACACCATTTTTTCCAATAATCGCTGTCATCGGTGTCAATGGATCAGCTTTACGCAAGTTATGATCTGTGCCTATTCGGCCCATCGAAATATCATAAAGCGATCTATAATTTTGTATTCTTAATCCTTCAATCAATGCCATTAGTTATACCTCATATTTTACTGAATCGAACTGTTTTGGCTTAATTATCAACTGCTAACCCGCCATTTAGTCAAGCCTTTTTGTTTTTCATCGATATTATTTGGAAAATCAAACCTTAATTCAACCAAAACCCACAGCCCCTGGCTGATATAAATTCTAATAAGCTGAAATATAAGCAAAAAGTTAAATCAGGCCGGACAATAAGCGCGCTAAAGCAATGTTATCAATAAAATGGAAGCGGATGGGGCGGAAATCAGGGGTCTTTTTCGGGTAGCGCGCCTCTCCGGCGGTCAGCCATTCCTTCCCAGTGCCTCCATGGCTTCGTCCCAGACGGTCTTGACCATCAGCCCGCCGAGGCATTCCCGGTTCGAGCGGGTCAGGCAGCCGCCCTTGCCGTTTCTGCTGCAGGGCCGGCACTTCAGCTCGCGGGCCACCAGACGGCTTTGCTTAAGAAAGGGGCCGTATCCGAACTCGGCGGCGGTGGGTCCGAAGATCGAGACGGCCGGGGTCTTCATGGCCTCTGAGAAGTGGACCAGGGCCGTGTCGTTGCTGATGGTGAGCTCGCAGTGGCTAAGCAGTTCGGCCACTTCCAGGAAGGAAAGCCGGCCCGAGAGGTTCGGGGGTTTGTGGACGAGATGCTCAAAGATCCAGCCGGGTTCCTTGTCGTCAGGTCCGCCGATCAGGACCGGCAGATAGCCCTCTTCCTGAAGCTGTCCGGCGATCTCCAGGAATTTCTCTTTGGGCCAGCATTTGCCTTCGAAGGAAGCCCCCGGTCCCAGCGCGACCATCTTTTTTTTGACGGGGTTCAACTCCTCTAATAGCCGGCGGACGCAGTCCTTGTCCTTCGCGGACGGAAACAGCTCGGTCGAGTCGTCCAGGTCACAGGGCCGCGCGAAATTCTCCAGGAGCCCGAGATAGGCCTCTCTTTGGGAGACGATCTTTTTAAAGAGGTTGAGCCTGAAAGTCAAAAGCAGGTTTCGCTTTAAGCTTCGTTTGTTGATGGAGGTGATATTTTTTTTCTTGCCGTAAAAAGCCCCGTAAGTCTTAAATAGCAGCAGTCTGCTGCGAAGTGAGTTATGGGCGTCAAATACAAGGCCGTAGTCTTTTTTCTCGCAGTGATTTATGATCTCGTTGAAGCCGTCGCTTCCGCTTTTTCTGTCCAGAGGAATGATCTGGCTGATATGGGGGTTGTTGGCTAAGACCTCCGCAAAGCTGGTGGAGGTTAAAAAATCGATTTCATCTTCGGGAAAGAGCTTCTTGATTTCCCTGAACAAGGGACTCATCAAGATGATATCCCCCAGTGAAGAAAATCGAATGACCAGGATTTTCATATTCGATCTAAAATGGCGTTTATTATAAAAAAGCTCAAAACCATACCTCAAAACCTGTTGGTCGCAAGAACCGACCGCATAGGCGATTTTATCTTAAGTCTGCCGGTTTTGGAAGCCTTAAAAAAAAATCCCGGTATCTGCGTCAGCGTCCTTTGCGATCAACTCGTGGCCCCTTTTTTAAAAAACAATCCCTTTGTTGACCAGGTCATAACCGTTGACAAGAAAAAAAGCGCTGGCGGATCCATCCAAAAAATAAAAGAAGGTCGGTTCGACGGGCTTTTGGTTTTAGTGAACGATCCTTTGATCTTAAAAATCCTGCCGCGATTAAAAAGCGTTCCGGTCAGGATCGGACCATCAAGCAAATTATCGGCTTTTTTACGTTACACTCACCCTGTCGTTCAAAAACGCTCCCGCTCGATTAAAAACGAAGCGGAGTATAATCTAGAGCTTTTGGAGGTTTTCGGATTGATAGCTGATTTTCAGATTAAGCCAAAATTGTATTTCGATCAAGCAGAAGTCAAAGGACTGAAGGACAAGCACTCTTTTTTATTTAAAAACCCCCTTCAAAAGAAGATCGTCTTTCACTCGGGGATGAAGGGTTCGGCCTTGAATTTAAAACAAGAGCGCTACGAAGAGCTTTTAAGTTGGATGCTCGCGGAAGGTTATATCGTTTTTTTGTCTGGTTATGAAAGCCTGGAACTGGAGGCAAACCGAAATTATTGTCGAATTTTTAAGGATTATGAAAACAAACAGCTTTTTGATCTCAGCGGTCAGCTTGGGTTAAGGGAGTACGCGGTATTGATTTCCCTGAGCGATCTTTTCATCGGTCCCAGTACGGGTCCCACCCATATCGCCAATGCGGCAGGGACCCCTTTGATCTCCTTTTACCCCCCTATTTTG
>JAOUME010000048.1 GCA_029881655.1 Deltaproteobacteria bacterium
ATCTCCTTGAGACTCAGGAGTTGATCGAGCGACTAAAAACCTATCTGCCTTATCAGGAAACCAGGCATTACCTAGATAAGGTTACCCGAAGGCAAGCCGCCTTCAAAACAATAAACGAATAGAGTTAATAATCACCAAAAGATAAAGGGGAGTGATGATGTTTTGTTTTCGATGGACCAAGTTATTAATTCTTGTTGCGATATATTATTTAGTGTTTTCAGGGGTTATCTCAGCTCAGGAAAATACCTGCGAAAGACTTTTGAAGATGGAAAGCGTGATGGCAAATGGGATTCCCTCATTAACCGAAATCGAGAAACTGTCGGTGGATGAGTTGAAAAACAGAGCTCTGATCTTTCATGCCCGGGGCGAAAACGAATTTGTCGCCGTCAACGAGGCAAAGCAAAGAATCGCAGAATCGATTTTAAACAGGATTGCAACCAAACAAAGTGAGATCACCCGCTCCAAAGGAGATTCGGTCGAGGGTGCCATAACCCAGACCGAGTTGACTTCCAATATCGAAACAGAAACCGTTTTGGATATTCAGCTTCCCCAACCAAAAATACAAAACTGCCAGGAAAACAACCTTACATACGTACAGGCCATCTATCATATCAGCATGGGGGCTTTGATTGAGCAGTCCTCCCAAAAAATAAAAGAATTCAATGACCTTTACTTGAATTACCAAAATCAACCAGAGTCGGTCAGTGGCATCAACGCTCTTTTGAGGTCTTATCCTCCCCTTGCGATGATCAACAAGAGAAACCCTGTTTACAATAAGGCCGCGATGAGACTCCTGGGGCTAAAGCGAGACCTGCCGAGTGACGCAGCCCTGTCAAGCCAGATATTCACTATCCTCCGGCAGGTGAAGGTTGATTTGGTACCCATGAAAAATTCTTTAAATCCCCTTGAAAGCCTTGACGGCTTTGATTTTGATCTCCCAATGAGTATTGCTTTTAGCTATAGATCCAAACCATTGGTTAATCTCGACCTGACCTTAAGGGCTGATGCGCATTCGATGGAGTATCAAGCGTATAAAACCGATCAACAGGGTCAGGTCCAGCTTGGTTCGATTCTACTTACAAAAGTCGACCCCACGGTTTCACAAGATACCTTTCCAGGTAAATACTGTCCTAAAATCAGTTTGCTTTTGGGAGAAAGAGACCCGCTTCAAGAGATCAGCGGGGTAAAGCAGTTTGAGATCAAATCCTTTCAATTTGTCTGCAACAGTTTTTCACTCAATGCTTTTAGAAAAGCACGGCTGGAAGGTCAGTATGAATCCTACAGCGCTTTTCTGGATCAATATCCCCTGTCACCAGAATCTCAAGATGCCGAAAATGCTCTTTTTAACTTAGTGTCCCAAATTGACAGCGATGAGATGTACAATCGTTTTTTAAATGATTTTCCAAATTCAACAAACAGAGCTTTGCTCTTGAGAAAGCTTTTCAATAAAGTGACCCAGAAAAATACCTGGGAAGATTATTATGAATTTGCAAATAAATATTCTGATTCCTCCGTAAAAAGCTCAGCGATGGAAAAACTCTCTACCATTGCCGCAGAGATGCCTGAGAATACCCTGGGTGAAAAAGAGGATAAACTGAGCCGCCTAGAAGAAATCGACCAGATGGAAGCAGGTAGCAATATTGGACTGCTATCCAGGCTGAGAAAACAGGTCAGTCAGGGCAGGGCCAAGGCGCTTGATTCTCCGGGCAACGAAGATGTGAGGGTTTTTAAAATGAGATCCTTATCGGTACCGGATAACTACCTGTCGATCAATCTTGATGCCACTGAGATCGCCAATTCCCATTTCGTCGGCCGGGACCTTGAATACGGCTATGGGATCAAACAGGTACTGGGTGTCGTTTTGAGTTTAAATTACGATCCTAAGTGGGACCAACCCTTAAGGGAAGTCGCGGCTAATTTTCAGTTTAGAATCTTCGGCAAGAGAAAAGATCCCTTTTCAATTGCTCTAGGGGGGACCTACACTAACCGCTCGAAAAAAGTTAAGTTGGAAAAACAGGACCCGGCTTACCCTGAAGGCACCGATGAGAATGGAGAGAGTCAATTCGTCAACACCCAAAGTGAAAGTGAACTGTATTTCAACGGGGTTTATAAACATCCCGGAATGGCTACCTTTTTCAACTTTTTCGCCGGGGTGAGTCACGTTTCCTTTGCGGCTAGATATTTTATAATTCCCGAATTCTCTCTGGTTGCTGAAATCAATTATCGCCATCAGGAATTTTTGATTGATGAACGAACCACGGATGATACAACCAATAACGACTTCCAAGAAAGAGAAGACCAAGCTGCCAAACAAAGAATCGAGGGTTTGGCTGGTTTTAAAATCGCGACCCACATGACGGGAAAAAGCCATATACAAACGAAGGTTTTTTATTCATCAAGAGATGAAGTTGTCTATTTGGTTTTTGCCGCTTCTTATTGAAATAATTATCTGAATTAAAATATAATTCTCCACGCGGGTCGGCTCCGTGACAAATTTGCTTATTTTTTGCTAATAATAATCTTCTGAGTGCTAATAACTCTCGTCTTTTTTGAGTGGAATGCAGATAACTGTTGCTCAAACGATTATATTCAAATAAAATTACTACAAGATTATCAACTCTATATTTTAATGAGATGATAACTCTATCCGAACTTCACAAATCCCGTTTACAATTCCCGAGTATTAAACGAGGTAAGATTGTATATTAAACAAGAATATTTAAATAAACATATTATCAGATGGATAAACTTGAATATTATCAAAAGCAGCTTAAAAACAAAACATCGCTGGAAATTATTCAATGGTGCGCGGAGGAATTTAGATCTGAAAAAATTGCTTTCGCTACCAGCTTGGGTATTGAAGATCAGGTTATTACTCACTTACAGGCCCAAAGTGAATTTTATCCCCGCATCTTTTCGCTGGATACGGGACGACTTTTTCAAGAGGTCTATGACTGTATTCAAAGTACAGTTGACCGTTACCATATTAAAATTGAAATTTTATTCCCTCAAACTTCACAAATCGATTCTCTATATTCGAGTTATGGACCAAACCCTTTTTACGCCAGTCAGGAACTGAGGAAACTCTGTTGTGACATCAGAAAGGTGAAACCCTTGAGGAAAGCTTTGGATGGGATGGATGCCTGGATAACAGGTCAAAGAAAGCAACAATCCGAAACAAGACAAAATCTTGGTGCTGTCGAATGGGATAGTATTCATGGAATTTATAAGATCAATCCCCTTTATTATTGGAGTGAGGAGGAGACCCTGAACTATATCAAGGCAGAAAAGATACCTTATAATCGCCTCTACGACCGAGGTTACCGTAGTCTGGGTTGCGCTCCTTGTACCAGGCCGATTGGAAAAGATGATGATTTTCGATCAGGTCGCTGGTGGTGGGAAAGCAAGAATCACAAAGAATGCGGTATTCATTTATAGAATTACAATGCGAGTTGCTTTGGATAAGATGTCAAAATATATCTAATCAGTGTAGATAATATTTTATTGTAATCCACGTTATTAAACAGTTGAAAAATATTTTGGGGATAATTAATATATTTTAATAATAACTTGTAATAAAATATCAGCTGATATATTATAATATGCAATTAGAATTTAAATTATTGAAATAATGAAGTATTAAATTAAAATCAATTAGTATTGCTTTTATTTAATTAATTTTCAACCATGATTTAGGATTGTTTATGAAAAGGCTTGATAGCTTATTGATCACCACGTTAAGTTTGATCTTGGCATCGTTATATTCAATCAGTAGTCTTTCAGCTCAAACCGCGATAAAGCCTACTGCTAATAAATCAAACAGTGCGTCGAAAGCTCCACCGACCTCGATCTATTATGATAAAAAGGGGCGCGTTTTTATAGCGCAGAAGGAAAAACTTTATTTATTTTTTTCCACAACGGATGAACCTGGTGCTGAAAAACATCAATTGAGAAATAAAATCAGCTATCCGGCATCCAAACCGATCTCTTCCTTTCAATTTGAGGGTCATGGCGAGCATTCGATAGTCCATCCTGCTGATCACAAGAATCTACAGAAAACGGAAGATGAAAATATTTTTCCTATTTTTTCAGATGCGATCCCGCCCTATACGATCATTAAAGCAACCAAGGCTCCCAGCGTCACTAACGGCAAAAGAAAGATCTTTGGTAAACCCGTTAAATTAAGTTTAAAGTTTAGAGATAAGGGAGCTGGAGTTCACTCGGGATATGTCGATTTTGATGGGGCAGGCTACATGGTAAACACATCACCCCTTTCTCTGGAACAGGAAAAGGACTATACAGTGAAGTATTACGCGCTTGATAACGTCAACAATAAATCAAGGGAGTTCACCCGCCTTTACGCGCTGGATTTAACGCCTCCCTCCACCACGCCGGAGATCAAGGGCCCCCAAGTAGATAATATTGTTTCGCGTAAATCATTAATCATTCTTAACAGCAAGGATTTAAAAGCGGGGGTGGACCTGGTCCGCTATCGAATAGGAGGTCGCCGTCACGTTTATTCAAAACCCATTTCCCTGTCAGACTTGAAAGACGGGAACCACGAAGTTGTTTATGCGGCTGTCGATAGGGTTCAAAACGCCGAGAAAAACCAAACATTTAAATTTTACATGGACGCAATTCCTCCAAAGGTAAAATCTTCCATTTCAGGCGATCAACATAAAAAGTCCAAGAAGCAATTTGTCTCTGGGAGGACAACTTTTGAGTTAAGCGGGACGGATAACAAAGCTGGTGTTGATCAGATTTATTATTATCTGGAATCAAAAAAAGGCAAACGCTATAGCGATCCTTTTTCTCTTGAACCAAAAAACGGTCCAACAACTTTCTTTTACAATGCGACCGACAAGGTTGGAAATATCAGCAGAAAGTTCAGCAAGTCTGTCATCGTGGATGTATCACCACCAAAAGTCAGTATCAGCTTCAAGGGGGAGCAATATTTCAGCAGAAAAATCCATTATATTCGCAAGTCAACCATGACTTCGTTTTACATTAAAGATAACCTCTCCGGTGTAAAGGGGGTCGCCTATATTTTAGATCAAGGACAGCCCGTCAAGAGCCGAAAAGCTTTCAAAATAGCTGATGAAGGAGAGCATATAATCAAAGTGAACGCGACGGATAACGTCAATAATCTTTCCGAGAACAGCCGTTACGTTCTTTTTGTAGATGAAACCGCTCCTGAAATTTATCCACACTTCAGCGTCGATAAATCAAATCCGAACGCGCAAGGAGCCCAAAAGGATATCTATCCTTTAAAAACCAAGCTGTTTTTAGCCGCCACTGATAAGGACGCTGGAGTCAAAACCGTTTACTACCGGATTAACAATGGTAAGGAACAGGTATATGACAATCCGATTCAGTTTAATAAAAAAGGCAAATTTAACGTCAAGGTTCGCTCGGTTGATAATGTCGGGAATGTCTCCAAGAAGGATGTTAAATTCGATATTCAGAAGTTCTAAACTTATCGAAACGGTTTTCCTGCCCGTAAGCGGGAAAACCGTCTTTATTATTAAAGATCAGGCACAAAACTTCTTCCAAGTAAAAACCTATTGAACTCCAGCTGGAATTTGGTCAAAGAAATGTTGATTTAGATGCTTTTGAGGTAGAACTATGAGTCTAGAACGACCTTGTTTCGTCCGGTCTCTTTTGCTTTGTAAAGTGCGGCATCCACTTTTTTGAAAAGTTCAATATCATCACTGTCCAGTTCCGCGACACCAAAACTGGCGGTTATTTTACCGGCTATTGGAAAATCGGTATCCTCAATCATTTCTCTGATCCTTTCGGCAAAAAGGCCGGCTCCCTGTTTTGTCGTTTGTGGGAGCAGTAAAATAAATTCTTCCCCTCCCCATCTGGCAGGAGTATCAATACTACGACTGTTGCTTTGAAATATTTGAGCCGAAATCGATAAGACCTTGTCTCCTGCGTCATGGCCGTAGGTGTCGTTGACCTTTTTGAAAAAATCCAGATCCATCATGATCAGCGAGAGGGTTTGATGGTAACGTTTGGCTCTGTCGATTTCCTGTTTCAGCATATTGCTGAAGTAATAGCGGTTATAAAGGCCTGTCAGGATATCGGTGGTGGCCATTTGTTTGTCCTTGATGATACGGGTACCTGTTTCGATACGGGCTAGGAGTTCATCCATATCAAAAGGTTTTTTTATATAATCATCACCACCGCATTTTAATCCTTTGACGATATCTGCCGTATCCGCCTTTTCACTTAAGTAGATAATATAAATTGAATTTGCTTTGAAATCATTACGTAGGATTTTGCACACTTCATAACCATTTATTTCCTGAAGAACAGCATCCATTATGATCAGATTCGGTGAGTTTTCGAAAACTTTTTTCAGGGCCTCTTGGCCATCCGCGGCTTCAACAACATGATAACCGTTATCTGTTAATTTTTTTCTGAGTACCTTGCGAAGGGTCACATCCTGATCCGCGATTAAAATTGAGAAAATGGGCGATGTGATTTTAGCGAATTGGTTGTTCATATCTTGCCGTTTTGTGGTTAAAAACCTGGCTTTTTATGATTGCGTGTTTTTATCAGTTATCGGAAATGGTTTATAATGAAAAAACCATACCTTTCAAGCGGTTCTTAATTAAATTCTACAAACGTTATGTTTAAAAGCCGTAGGTAGTTATGTTTTTTAATAATCTGGTAAGTTACAGTTTAAAGCCGAATTCAAATGATCAATCAAAGTCAATTCGCGATAATTTGAAATCCTATATAATCCCAGCTCATCAGGGACAGGGAAAAAATTACAACTATACCCGATCAGGTTAAATTATATTCAGACGACTTGCTTTAAGTAAATAAAAACAATTTTAAAAGGAAGATAATTACCTCAAAGTACTTTTATTAATTTCGACACGAGACAAACAGGACTTTAAGTGACAATAGCTTCCTTTTTATAATAAAAAGGTGAATTGTTAAACAAAAAACAACTTGAACAGCAATAAAATCAGGACTGAAGGCTGATGACACCTTGTAGAAACAATCGTGTTTTACCTCCGATCATGACGGAATCATCAAGTTCTTCCAAAAGGATTTCACCTCCCCTGGAAGAAAGTTGAGAGGATATTAATGAGGTTTTATTTAATTTATTAGCCCAGTAGGGAACGAGGTTGCAATGGGCGGAACCGGTTACGGGGTCTTCCGGTATTCCGGCAACAGGCGCGAAAAAACGTAAGACGTAATCTACTTTGTCACCGGGAGCAGTAACGCAAACCCCCATTTTATCAAGATTTTCCATTTTGTGGAAATCAAGCTTTAAAGTTTCGATAGTCTTTTGGTCCTGATAGACAGCTATATAATCGCGCGCAGCCAGAACTTCGAGGGGTTTGACTCCGCCCAAGGCATCGATTAGTTCTCTGGATATCGATGAGGTTGTGGGAGGTATTTTCGGGAAAGTCATCCAGAGGCGGTCTTCCTTTTTTTGAACCGTGAGGATTCCTTTTTTGGTTTTAAACTGTAGAGAGAGACGATCCTTTTCAAAGAAGTCAAAAATAACAGCTGCCGCCGCCAGCGTCGCATGACCACAGAGATCGACCTCGACCTTGGGTGAGAACCACCTCAATTCATAATAATCTCCCGATTTGATCAGGTAAGCTGTTTCTGAAAAATTGATTTCCCTAGCGAGATTATGTAATAACGCGTCTTCTGGCCATCTGTTGAGGATGCAAACGGCAGCGGGATTACCCTTGAAGGCATGGCTCGTAAATGTGTCCAATTGAAATACGGGTATTTTCATTGAAGTTGAAGATTATATTGATTAAATAATAGTCACTGGGCCACCATTTTTATCGGCAGTTTAATTGAATAACTAAACAATGGCAAATCGGTTTCAAAAAATGGAATTATTTGCCAAAGTTGCCTGTAGTACTTTGACAAGGGAATTAAAAGAACAAAAAAAACAACAAAGAAACTGAAATTAAATTTTAGATAATAATTGTTGGAAACTTCAGTTATTAAATTTCGCTCTATACAATTCCCCCTTTATCTTTTAGCTTGTACTGACCACCGAACTATAATTATCTATCAAATTTGCCGGAACCAAATGCGTCTAGAAACCATAAACCTGAGGAAAGTCTACGATAAGAGAGCTGTCGTTAAAAACGTGTCCTTCAACATTTCAAAAGGAGAGATTGTTGGGTTGCTTGGTGCGAATGGAGCTGGGAAAACGACCAGTTTTTACATGGTGGTGGGTGTGGTCCGTCCAAGCACGGGGCGAATCCTGATGAATGGGGAGGATATCACCCATCTTCCGATGTACAAAAGGGCAAGAAACGGCATCGGTTATCTGCCTCAGGAATCTTCAATTTTTCGCAAGATGACGGTGTTTGAGAATCTGATGTCCATTCTTGAAGTGATGAAACTCACCAATGAAGAAAGAACAGAAAAGGTCGAACAGTCCATGGAAGATCTAAAGATCGCGCACATTAGAAACAGTAAGGGATTCGCACTTTCCGGCGGGGAACGCAGGAGGGTGGAGATCGCCCGCGCATTGATCACCAATCCACATTTTATGCTCCTTGACGAGCCGTTTGCCGGAGTCGACCCGATTGCTGTTTTGGATATCCAGCAAATCATCCGTGATTTGGCGAAAAAAGATATCGGCATTTTAATAACCGACCATAACGTTCGTGAGACTCTTGGGATCACCGACAGAGCCTACATAATGAACGAGGGTGAAATTATGGTGGAGGGAGTTCCTGAGCACATCATCAATAATGAACTGGCAAAACAGATTTATTTAGGCGAAAATTTTCGATTATAGGACATAAAGCGGTCAATGCGTTTATTAAGGTTAGAGCTTTCTGGTTTTAAATCCTTCTGCGATAAGGTCTCTATCTCATTTATACAAAATGGGGTGTCGGTTATTGTCGGGCCAAATGGCTGCGGTAAGAGTAATATCGTTGACGCGATTCGTTGGGCTTTAGGGGAGCAAAGCGCAAAACACCTCAGGGGAATGATGATGGGCGATGTCATTTTCAACGGCAGCAAATCCAGACAGCCGGTCAACATGGCGCAGGTTACCCTGACTTTCGCCAATCCCAAGCACGACACTCTGCATAAGTACGCCGAATTTTCTGAAATATCCACCACCAGAAAACTCTTTAGGAGTGGGGAGAGCCAATATTTAATTAACAATACCTCTTGCCGACTTTCCGATATCAGGGAGCTTTTCATGGATACCGGTATCGGAGGAAAAGGTTACTCGATTATCGAGCAGGGTAAGATCGAGCGGATTGTTCTTAGCAAACCGGAAGATAAAAGAGCCATTATCGATGAAGCGGCGGGGATCATCCGTTTTAAGACTAAAAAGGCAGAAGCCCAAAAAAAACTTGAAACGACCAAACTGAACCTCTCAAGGGTCAAGGATATTATCCATGAACTCGAGAGCCAGGAAGAAAATCTGCGATCCCAGGCTGAAGAAGCAGAAATCTATACCAATACCAAGGCAAGAATCGAAAGGCTTGAACAGTGCGTTCAAAGCAAAAACTGGTTATTGATTAAAGAGCGGATTAAGAAAAACCAGGACGAGATGTCGTCATCAGGCCATGATCTTCAAACTGCTCAAAACGTGATTTTAAAGATTGAGATGGATGAGGAATCAAAAAAGTTGATGGTGACTCGCCTGTCGGTGAAAATCGATGAAAATAAGGGTGAATTGTTGAGGATGAAGGAGGACTTCATCAAGCTGGAAAGTAAAAAAGAATCCGACGAGGCGGCGTTAAAACATCTCTCGCAATGGCATGAAAAAAGTCTTGATGAAATCCGCAAAACTCGTGAAAGCCTCAGCAACAAAAAAGATGATTTCGAAAAAATGATCATCGATTTGGAAGGTATCGATAAAGAGACGACTTCTTTGATTGACTCGATGAAAAAGATGGAGGAGGAAAAAAAGGACTTTGAAACGAAAGAAATTGATTTCAAGGATAACCTGAACCTCAAGGAAAAACGTCAGGTCGCTCTTTTAAGCGCAATTTCCGCTGAAAAACAAAAATTAAGGCATTTTGAGGAAAAAGAAGGGACTTATCAGGAAAATATTAAACAGATCAAGAGTAATCGCGAGAGACTCCTCAGTAAGAAAGGAGCTCATCAAAATCAAATCGCGAGGGACACAGAGGAGCTTGAGAAAATCAAACTCAGTCAAGCCGATTGTGAGGATCAGCTAAGGAAGCTGAACTTGGAGGTTATCAGTCTCAAATCGGCCTTGGATGACATCATATTGAAATCACAAGCTTCGATTAAGTTGCGGCAACAGCATGAAAGCAGATTGCAATCACTAAATGAAATTGAAAAAAGTCACGAGGAATTTGATTCGGCGACCAAAATATTTTTGGACTATCTCGACCAAAACACCCAAACAAAAAGTGAGCTAGGCTATCTAGGGACGCTCCCAGAGCTTTTTGCCCTGCCTGAAGAACCGCCGCAACAAATCATTACTTTTTTAAACCAGCATTTCAACCTGCTTGTTTTTTCATCTTCGAAGCGATTGCGGGAAATCGTTCTTCTTCACCATCAAATCGAATCTGAACAAATCCATGTTTGTTTTCTGGATTTGATGAAAAAGGATGGTTTATCCAACCAACTTGAACTTAACGATTTCTATCAATCCCTTGAAAGTCCGATATATGACTTATCGAGAGAAAGCCTAAGGGAAGCTGAAGGATTTGTGGACGCGGCATCTTGTATCATGACCAGGGAAAAGATATTCCTGATCGGGTTTCCAGGAGAGAAAAACAAGGTCGCGGTTCTCATGCAAAGGCGTTCAGAGCAGCAAAAACTTAAAGAATCACTGGAGGTGATCGAGCGGGAGTATGAGGGAATTGAAAAGGAAAAGAATCTTTTAGAGAGGCAGTTGGAAGAAAAAACGACAGGCCAAGAAGAGAAAAAAGAGCGGCTTTCCGGTTTGGCTCTGGAACGGGTGGGGTTTGAAAAGGATATTTATGCCAAAAATGGAGAACTGGAGAGAATTGAAGGCGCTTTAAAGAGGAATGATTTTGAAATGCAAAAAATCATCAACGAGAAAGAGAAATCGGCTTATGAAAAAGAGGCTATTGAAGGGTCATTGAAAAAAAAGATAGTTCAACAACATGAACTTGAAGTTGAGTTGGAAGGGGCAAGGAGTGAAAATCAGGGGCAAGTTGCGCATAAAGAAAAACTAACCGAGATGATTCATCAGGTTAAAGTGAGATTGACGTCGCTTGAAGAACAGCAGAAAAATGTTAAGGATTCTACCAATAGACTTAATCAGGAGAAGAATCTGGCCCAGGATTCTATCGATAGGCTGAGTGAAGAATTGGGTGAAACACAGAAAAAGAAGACTCTGCTGCATGGGGAAATCGAGGAAAAAGCCAAAATGATCCCCATCAAGCTTGATGAAATAACTTTGTGCGAAAATAAGATCAGGGAGTTGAGTGATGAGTTTGAGGAACATCAGGCCGGACTCCAAAAAATGCAGAAGGAGATAAAAGAAGAAAATTTGAAATTCAGTCGGATAAAGGAATCATTCAGCAAGCTGGAAGTCAGAAAGGCGCAATTGGATCAGGAGGCGTTGAACATCGAAAGTAATCTTTTTGCCCAATATAGCGTAACCCCTGAAGAAATCTCACGGACTTTTAATTACGAGCAGTTTCAGATTTCAAAGGAAACCAAAAAAGTCGAGGAGCTGAAAAAGGAAATCGGTAAGTTTGAAGGGGTTAATCTCGCGGCCAAGCGGGAGTGGGAAAGTTTATGCAAAAGACTGACTTTCTTAAGGACTCAGTCGGAAGATTTAAACAAGAGCATGGAAACTTTGGAGAATTCGATTTCAAAAATTGATCAGGAATCCATAAAAAGGTTCAAGGATGCCTTTGATGATATAAGCGAGAAATTTACCAAAACTTTCCAAAAGCTTTTTGGAGGAGGAGAGGCCAAGTTGAAACTCGTTGATGAAAACGACCTTCTCAACACGGGCGTGGATATCATTGCCCAGCCTCCAGGCAAAAAACTTCAGAATATGTTTTTGCTCAGCGGGGGTGAGAAAGCTTTGACCGCTATCAGTTTGATATTTGCGATATTTATGACCAAACCGAGTCCTTTTTGTCTGTTGGATGAGGTTGACGCTCCCCTTGATGACGCCAACAATCTAAGGTTCAACCAGCATGTATTGGAATTGACCGAAAACTCCCAGTTCATCATTATCACCCATAATAAGAAAACGATGGAAATCAGTGACGCTCTATTTGGCGTTACCATGGAAGAGCCAGGGGTTTCCAAGATCGTGTCGGTCAACTTTCAGGATCATAAAAAGGAGGGGTTAAAGGAAGCAGGATAAACGATCTCATTTGATCAAAATCCGCTCAAATTCTAGCGGGGAATTATTAACCAACGGGTTATTCGGGTTGGACGCTTATCTCCACCGGGGTGTCTTCGACAATCAGGGTTTGAGGGATGAGGTCCTGAACCTGCTTGGTTTTGATATATCCTAGCGAATAATACCCTTTCTCGGTCTTTATGGGGGAAGCCGAGGTGATAAGTCCTACTTCTTTTTGATCAAGGAACAGCCGACAGCCGGCCCTTAGGGGTTGCGGGCTGAGGATTGTCTTGAGTTTTTTATTGATTTGGCCTCGGTGGGTCAGTCTGGCTATCGGCTCTTGGCCGGTGAAACAACCTTTGGATAAGGAGATACAGTTCTCCAGGGAAGCTTCCTGAGGAATTTGATCGATGCCGAAATCGACACCGGCTCTGGCGAAACCGAAAAGGGGTCTTAAGTCTTCAAAAAAAACCAGTCCGATGGGTTGCACCCCGTTTTTTGTTAACGATTCATAATGGGTTTCATCAGCCGGGATTAAGTACACTTTGAGTTTTGTATCCTTAGACTCGTAAAGTTTTTGTGCCGCCTTTAAAAACTCCCCGTTATAGTTATTTTCTTCATCCAGGATAAAGAACACTTCATAGTTCGCGCTGACATCCTTTAGTTTGACATCTTCGGTTATATGGTAAAATTCAAGATGCTCAATGAGTCTTTTCTCGTCACCCGGGTCGGTGACAAGCAGAAACTTATCTTCGGTTTTGCGGATGAAGCAGTCAAAAAGGATTTTACCGTTTGGATTGGTAAAAAGGGTTCTTTTTGACTCGGATTCAGAAAGGCTTAGAATATCGTTTGTCGTTAGTGCCTGCAGGAAGGTACCCGTATCCTTCCCCGAGAGTTCGATGACTCCCTTAGCGAAAGGGAAATAAACCTGGTAGGGTTTTTTTATGTCACTTTGAGCCGTCAGTTCCATCGGCACGAAGTGATCCACGACCTGAATGTAGGAGCTTTTGGGGTACAGACCGACTATTTTATTCATCGACTAAATCATAAAAAGAAAGTAAATTTGAGGCCATGAGTTAAAATGGATTTAAGGTTGCTCACAAGATACTCTATTTGTCAAATGGTTCAATGAGCATTATAAAAGGATAAAACAGATCGAAATGCCCCCGTCTTCTCTAATTGGAAAGTTGCCTGAATTTTATGAAGTGAGATTAAAGCACCCTTGTGACAGACTTACTGATCCGATAGAGAGGATCGGTGTGATGACCCGGGAGATTATCAAGCAGGTTCCGCTCAAAAGGAAGGATCGAATCGGGATCGCTGTTGGCAGCAGAGGGATTTCTCAGCTTTCCGGGATGGTAAAAAGGATATTAATAGAGCTGAAGGAGGCGGGAGCAATTCCAGTTATCATTCCAGCGATGGGAAGTCATGGTGGGGCCACAGCCACGGGGCAGGGTGAAGTCTTAAGGACGCTTGGGATAACCAGAGAAAGTATGGGGGTTGAACTTTCATTGTCGATGGAAGTGGAGATAATCGGGGAGTTGTTGAGTGAAGTTCCGGTTTATTTCTCCAGTGAAGCGCTTAAAGTGGATCATCTCATCTGCGTTAACCGTATAAAACCCCACACGAAATTTAGAGGTGAGGTTGCAAGCGGAATAGCTAAAATGCTTTGCGTCGGCTTAGGCAAGCATAAAGGCGCTGAAAAATTTCACCGGTATGTGCTTCAATTTGGTTTTGATCAAATGATAAAGGAGATGAGTTCCCTGATCCTTAGGCGGACCTCTTTTCGCTATGGAATCGGTGTGCTTGAAAATGCTTACGGGGAGATTTTGGATTTGGGACTGATTAAAAGCGACGGTCTTTTAAAAACAGAGAAGGCATTGCTCAATAAAGCCAAGGTGTTTCTACCCAGATTACCTTACGGTAAAACCGATCTATTGGTTTTGGGACAAATCGGAAAAGACATCAGCGGTGCGGGAATGGACCCCAATGTAACCGGCAGAACCGGTGATTTGGGGGAGGATGATTTTTCAAGTTTGTTTAACGCAAAAAGGATCGTCGCCCTAAATCTTTCACGAAAAACAGGAGGCAATGCCCTTGGGGTCGGAAACGCCGACGTCATAACCGACAGGCTCCTAAAAAAGATCGACCGCCGGATGACTAATATTAACGCCATAGCTGGGATATCCTTGAACAAAGCTAAAATCCCCATAAGCCAACCGAACGATCTTGAGGCAATCAGGCTGGCCTTAAGCAGTATTGAACCTGTAAAAATCAAAGACATAAGGATAACTGTTCTTAAAGACACCTTGAGTCTTGAGAGGTTTTGGGTCAGTCAGGCCCATTATATGGAGATTCAAAATGATCCCTTGGTCGTGTCAGCAAAAAAAATCAGCCTTCCCTTTGACGCAAAGGGAGAACTAAAGCTGTTTGAAGGTTTATAAGTCGGTAAAAAATCAGGTTATTTTTTCCAGGTCTGGGGTAAAAACAAGATCAGGATCGTAAAGATTTCAAGCCTTCCCATAACCATATCCAAACTTAAAATCCATTTTGTGAAATCCCCCAAGTGAGCGTAATTTTCAGTCGGCCCGACGCTCCCGAACCCAGGTCCAATGTTCCCGAGACTGGCGATGACACTCCCGATCGCGGTGACCATGTCTTCGGTTTCAAGCGAGACCAGTAAAATTGAGATGACGGTTACGAAAGTATAGATAAAGATAAAACCGAGGATATTGGATAAAACGTTTTTATCCACAACAGATGTTCCCAATTTAACGCTTCTGACCAAAGATGGGTGAAGAAGTTTGATGAGTTCCGAGTACATGTATTTTAGGACCAACAAGATTCTGACGTTTTTGATCCCACCGCTGGTGCTTCCCGCGCAACCTCCGAGCAGCATGGCGAAAAGCAGGATAAACTGTCCGTACATGGGCCAGCCTTCGTAATCCACCGTTCCAAAGCCGGTGGTCGTCAAGATGGAAACGAAAGTGAAACTGGCATCGCGAAAGATTTTCCCGTTGGAATTGCCGTTATGGGTAAATAAAATGAAGGTAATCGAAAAAACGGCAAGGGTTGTTACCCAGAAGTAAAAGGACAATTCAGAATCCTTAAAATAGGTTCTCGGGTCGAACCCTTTAAAAAGGAAGCGAAAATGGAGCGCGAAATTGATACCGGCCAAAAACATAAAGACAGTGATGACCCATTCCACGACAGGGGAATTAAAACCAGCCACACTGGCGTTTTTGGTGCTGAATCCCCCAGTGGACATGGTCGTTAGGGAATGGTTAATGGCATCAAAGATTCCCATTCCAGCGATCAATAAGAAGATC
>JAOUME010000208.1 GCA_029881655.1 Deltaproteobacteria bacterium
GATGGCAGGTAAAGGTGGTTAGCTTAAACCCTTTGGGTTGAAACTAACGGACAATTCACCGCTCAAAACAGACTGTGCTGTCAGATCAAGTTTAATGGCTTTTAACCCTTGCCCGATTCAACAGCCTTAAATATATATTAAAACAGCCAGCCAGAGATGACAGTTAGAAAAAGCAATAAAAACAATAACATGTAAAAATGTTACCCAAAATTTATGGGTATATAATGGGTAAATTGACAGGGCGCTGTTTCGAGGTTGTTGGCGACAGCAATAATTGGCTATGCAAGATATGGATCAATAGTTGATCTGCCGGTCTAAGCATCGGTAGTTCACCGCTTCAGCCAAATGCCAGACCTCTATTTTTTCGGATTGTTCGAGATCCGCGATCGTCCTGGCGACTTTCAGGATGCTGTCGTGGGCTCTGCCGCTAAGATTAAATTTGCTTAAGGCGTCTGAGAGGAGTTGGTGACCGCCTGGGTCCAGCTTGCAATGATCTTCGACCTCCCTGTGACTCATATTGCTGTTGTAGCGAGTTTGGCTTTTCTTAAAACGGTTAATTTGAATCTCCCTGGCGGCAAGCACTCTCTCCCTGATTCGTTCACTGGATTCGCCTCTCTTGGAAAAATTGATCTCATCGTAGCTTAAAGCCGGCATTTCGATTTGGATATCGATTCGATCCATCAAAGGGCCGGATATTTTGGAGCGGTATTTCATGATGGTGCTTAACGAACAGGTGCATTCTTTCGCCTTACTGCCAAAATATCCACATGGACAGGGATTCATCGCGGCGATCAGCACAAAATCGGCCGGGAAACAAAAACTGCTCTTTGCTCTGGAAATAGTAATCGTACGGTCTTCCAGGGGTTGTCTGAGAAGGTCGAGGATATGTCTTGAATACTCGGTCAATTCATCTAAAAACAGAACCCCGTGATGCGCAAGGGAGACTTCCCCTGGCTTTGGGATACTTCCGCCTCCGATGAGTCCAGCGCTGGAAACGGTATGATGGGGGCTTTGGAAGGGTCTGCGGGAAAGCCTTTGGGTGTTAAGACCGACTTTGCCGACGATGGAGTGGATTTTTGTTGATTCGATTGTTTCCTCAAAACTCATGGGTGGAAGAATCGAATACATTCTTTTTGCCAGCATGCTTTTCCCCGCGCCGGGAGGACCCGAGAAAAGTACGTTGTGTTTTCCGGCAGCTGAGATTTCCAAAGATCTTTTCGCGCTTTCCTGCCCCCTGACCTCAGAAAAATCTAGATCCCCTTTTGCATCAAATTCCAGGCTTGAATCTCGATGAACGAACAGATCAAGCGGCTGAACCTGGCTGAAGTGTTGAATGACGTCGTTGAGTTTCTCTGTAGTAAAGACATCTATTCCGGTAACCAGTGACGCCAACGCTCCATTTCCCTCAGGGACGATTATCTGTCTGAAACCCTTTTCTTTGGCGGCGATCGCCATAGCCAGTACACCGTTGACTGTGCGGATATTCCCCTCTAGTGAAAGTTCTCCAACGATCATGGTCGAGCAAAGAGATTTTTGAGGAATTTTACCGAATGCCTCTAAAATAGCCAAGGCAATGGGAAGGTCAAAACCCGATCCCATCTTGGGGATATCGGCTGGGGCGAGATTAACCACGATTTTGCGAATGGGGAGACCGCCGTAGGTGTTGTTGAGAGAAGCAAGAATCCTGTCTCTGCTTTCTCTGATGGCCCCATCGGGAAGGCCGACGATATTGAAACTTCCAAGGCCAAGGGAAATATCGGCTTCGACCTCAATAATATGAGCATCGACTCCAAAAATGGTCGCTGTACAGGCGGTGGCTGTTGGCATTTAAAAACTTAATTAAAGGTATTGAGTCAAATAAGAAAAAAATTATTAATAACCAATCTCTAAAGATTAAAAGGATCAATCGAGACGAAATTAAAAAAGCTAATAATTGTTATCAATCTAAAACATCTGCTTCCTCAAGAAATCGACCCGACTATAAGTCATAAAAGAATGGAAATTGCATATTAAAATGAATTGGCGAAAAAAGAGCCTTTGACCGCTATTCCCTGAGATGCGAAAACGATCAAAAACGGAATTATTAAAAAGAATATTGATTGTTGGGTTTTGATTATCTATAATAAAGGTTATCATGGATCATTTTGAGTCTGTTATCGTTGACTGATTCAAGGGAACAGACTTCATAAACGCAAATTGCGCTGGCTTTTTAATAGATAGCTCATTATTTCCTCGAAATAAACAGCAATTAGAGAAAAAAGAGGTCTTCACTACTTAAAAGAGTATTAGCTTAGGTTTCTTAATATTAATTTATGACAGCAAAACCAACATTTTGTTAAAATTATTATGTCGGATACAGAGTCGGTAGAGTCTTTAAAAGCAGGCGAGGTTGAGAAGGTATTGAGCAAAGAGGAATTGGCCGACCAAGCGATTGACGACATCAAACGTGAGAGGGAGCAACTCACCGAAGAGCAGTTTGCTTTGGTGCAGTATATATTAAGTAAGGAGACCTTTATTGACCCGCTTACGGCTGATGATATCACAAAGGCCTATGCTGTCTATGACAGAAATCCCCAGAAGATTATTGATGTTGTGATTGTTGGGTTTCAGAAATATTGTAGAAAATGCATTAAGGAAAGCGCGTTGTTAAAGTTTAAAAACGAAATCAGCAATGCGACTCTCGAAGACGCGGATATATTGAAAACGAAAGTTACCAATGAAATATATGAAAAGGTCAGGAGCGATTTGATCCTTCAACATCTTTTGGTCATGCTGATCTTTAAAAACTATTACTGGAACTGGATTCGTTATGGTTTAAAGGAAATTTTCGCGGAACAAAGAAGCCAGGTCGGCCATGAATTGAACTCGCATCTCAACTATCGTTACCACACAATGAAAAAAACTAAAAATTTTAAAACGGTAGCTGACTTGGTAATCCATGATATTACAGAAATCGTCAATAATTTCAAATCTGAAATTATGCAAAAAAAAGTACAGATCTTCGACTAAATCTTTACTGCTTGGAAGTTTTAATCAAATCATTCCGATCAAAAATCAGTTTATTGCGTTGTTGAGTTGTTTGGGAGGGTTTCCAAGGCGTCCAAACGTTGGGGAAACGCCTTGGAAAGATGATTTATTCTAATTGTTTACTGCGTCTCGAAGCTGTTTTCCAGGCTTGAATTTCGCAATTTTAGATGCTGGAATATTAATCTTGTCGCCTGTCTTAGGATTTCTTCCTTCTCTAGCCTGCCTGTCAGAGGTTGTGAATGTTCCAAAACCAACCAAGGTTACGTTTTTTCCGTTGACCAAGGCCCCTTGGATAGATTCTAAAACTGCGTTTAGGACCTTTTCGGTCGAGGCTTTTGTCGAATTTGCGGATTTTGACGCATTGCTTATCAGTTCGGCTTTTGTCATATTTTCACTCATTGCACTCTTCTCCTTTAATCAAGTTGTTATATAAAAGATTATATCCCAAATTTATCCCTGTTGTAGGTATTTTTATATAAAACAAAAATTAATTGCAATGTTTATTTAAAGGAAAAGCTTAAAATGCTTCATTTACGATAATGGTTTCTTCTCTTTTTGGACCTGTTGATATCATGGATATGGGTGTTTTTAACAATTCTTCAATCTGGTTTAAATAGGCCTTGGCTTTTTTAGGCAGTTTTTGGTATGAAGTGATTCCAAGCGTAGCCGATTGCCAACCATCCATCTCAATGTAAAAGGGTTCTAGCTCTTTTTGCGATTTTTGTTTGTGAGGTAAACTGTCGTACAAGTTGCCTAAAGAATCTTTATAGCCGGTGCAAATCTTAATTTTCTTCATCTGATCAAGGACATCGAGTTTGGTGATGATTAGGTCGGTAAAGCCGTTTAGCCTGCAGGCCTCGTTTAACAGGCAAATGTCGATCCAACCACAGCGACGGGCTCTGCCGGTCGTGGCTCCGAACTCATGGCCTCTGGTTGATAACTCTTTACCATCATCATCGAAGAGTTCTGTCGGGAAAGGTCCTTGGCCAACCCGCGTGGTATAGGCTTTGACGATTCCGAAGATTTTGTCGATTCGTTTTGGGGAAAAGCCGCTACCCGTACAGGCATTGCCTGCGATCGTATTCGATGAGGTAACAAAAGGATAGGTCCCATGATCGACATCCAAAAAAGTACCTTGGGCTCCTTCGAACAGGATATTCTCGCCCTTATC